>JBOFJM010000603.1:0-3919 GCA_051656825.1 Kluyvera sp. | reverse complement strand
TTCCGCAACCTTCCCGCGCGCGGGAGCGCCAGCACGACTCCGGCTTCCAGCACCAATAATGAGCTACGGATGCTACGCGTAATAAATGAAGAGATTGTCTCTTTATTGCCGCTAGGGCTGCTGGTGCATGACCAGGAGTCCAACCGGACAATCATCAGCAATAAAATTGCCGATCACCTGTTGCCGCATCTTAATTTGCAAAATATCACCAGCATGGCGGATCAACACCAAGGGGTGATTCAGGCCACTATTAATAATGAACTGTATGAAATTCGCCAGTTCCGCAGCCAGGTGTCGCCACGCACGCAGATTTTTATCATTCGCGATCAAGACCGTGAAATTCTGGTCAATAAAAAGCTCAAACAGGCGCAACGGCTGTATGAGAAAAACCAGCAAGGCCGCGCGGCGTTTATGCAAAATATCAGCGATACGCTGAAACAGCCGATTAAAGCGCTGGCCGCTGAAGCGACAAGCCTTGATACGCCAGAGAGCCAAAAACTCGCCAACCATGCCGACCTATTGGTACGCCTGGTTGATGAAATTCAGTTGGCGAATATGTTGGAAAATGACAGTTGGAAAGGCACATCGACGCAGTTCTCATTACAAGAGCTGATTGATGAAGTGGTACCTGAAGTACTGCCGTCCATCAAACGCAAAGGGCTACAGCTGCTCATCAACAACCCGCTGCCGCCAAAGGAACAGCGTTATGGCGACCGCGACGCGCTACGACGTATTCTGCTGCTGCTGATTCAATACGCAGTCACCACGACCCAAATGGGCAAAATCGTGCTGGAAGTGAATGCCGATGAGTCGGCGGAAGAGCGGTTAACATTCCGTATTCTCGATACCGGGAATGGCGTTTCGCACGGCGAAATTGATAATCTGCACTTCCCGTATCTCAACGATACACAGTCTGACCGCTACGGCAAAGCGAACGCCCTCACCTTCTGGCTGTGCGATCAGCTAGCGCGTAAACTGGGCGGTCATTTGAACATTAAGGCGCGAGAATCGCTGGGTACGCGCTATATGCTGCACGTTAAAATGGCGGTACGTGAAGAAAGCGCCGAGGCGGAAGAAAAGCTGTTAGACGATGTCGTAGCGATGATAGATATCACCTCCAATGAGATTCGCAACATCGTAACTCGCCAGCTCGAAAGTTGGGGAGCCACCTGTATCAGCCCGGATGAACGCGCGACAAGTCAAGAATTTGACCTTTTTTTAACAGATAATCCGTCTAATCTTACTGCTTCAGGCTTGCTTTTAAGCGATGATGAGGCTGGAATACGCAAAATTGGGCCAGGCCAGTTGCGCGTGAATTTTAACATGAGTAACGCGATGCAGGATGCTGTCCTGCAACTGATTGAGGAGCAACTGGCGCAAGAAGAAGTGACGGAATCGCCGCTTGGTGGCGATGAAAATGCCGAGCTTCAGGCCAGCGGCTATTATGCGCTGTTTGCCGATACGGTACCGGAAGATGTTAGCAGACTGTATACTGAATCTGCGGCGAAGGATTTCGCTGCGCTGGCGCAGACCGCTCACCGCCTCAAAGGGGTGTTTGCCATGCTAAATTTGGTACCCGGCAAGCAATTATGTGAAACGCTCGAACATCTTATTCGTGAGAAAGATGCTTCCAGCATAGAAAAATATATCAGCGACATTGACGTTTACGTCAAGAGCTTGCTGTAGCAAGGTAGCCTTTACATGAACAATATGAACGTAATTATTGCCGATGACCATCCGATTGTGCTGTTCGGGATCCGTAAATCGCTGGAACAAATTGAATGGGTTAACGTAGTTGGCGAATTTGAAGACTCCACCGCGCTCATTAACAACTTACCGAAACTGGACGCCCATGTACTGATTACCGACCTCTCCATGCCTGGAGACAAATACGGTGACGGTATTACGCTGATTAAGTACATCAAACGCCACTTCCCTGGTCTGGCGGTTATTGTGCTGACCATGAATAACAACCCTGCGATTCTCAGCGCAGTGTTGGATCTTGATATCGAAGGGATCGTGCTGAAACAAGGCGCGCCAACCGACCTGCCAAAAGCGCTGGCTGCGCTGCAAAAAGGCAAGAAATTTACCCCAGAAAGCGTTTCTCGCCTGCTGGAGAAAATCAGCGCGGGTGGCTACGGTGACAAACGTCTGTCACCAAAAGAGAGTGAAGTTCTGCGTCTGTTCGCAGAAGGCTTCCTGGTTACTGAAATTGCGAAGAAATTGAACCGCAGTATTAAAACCATTAGTAGCCAGAAGAAATCAGCGATGATGAAACTGGGTGTTGAAAACGACATCGCCCTGCTGAACTACCTCTCGTCTGTGACGCTCTCAGCATCAGACAAAGACTAATATCTGTTCGCGCCGGGCTGGCGATGCCGCCAGCCTCGGATCATTTCTTTAAGGCTTTCCTGCCCTAAATTATTCCCGCGCTTTACGCACCCTTGCCGCATACACCGTCAGCGTCTGCTTCAGCACGTCCAGCGTAACCGGTTTAGACAAACAGCTGTCCATTCCCGACTCCAGGCAGCGTTGCTTCTCTTCTGCCAGAGCATTGGCCGTCACCCCAACGACCGGTAGCGTCAGTCCTAGTTGGCGAATACGCTGCGTCAGGCGATAACCGTCCATATTCGGCATGTTCACGTAACTTAGAACAATATCAATATGGTTCTTACTCAACACATTCAGCGCATCTACACCATCGTTGGCGGTTTTACACTGATAGCCCAGCGATCCAAGCTGATCCGCCAACAGGCGGCGGTTGATAGGATGATCGTCAACGACAAGGATCATCATGTCATCGTTACTGTCTACCAGCGTTTCATGCGCAGCCTGCAATTCGGTGGTATCGCCCGTTTCCAGCTTCACGCGATAAATACGTCCCAGCAGGGTCATTAATTCATGCGGTGACACAATACTGTGAACCCATTCACCCGGCGCACGTTCTTGCGGGATACCAATATGACGACGGCAGAACACAATCGCCGCCCTACCCGCCCACGGCTGGGTCAGTTCATCATCGACAATCAGCAAATCATCCGGCGCTGGTGTTTCGCCGTCATAACAACGCACGTCGATGCCGTGATAAGAGAGCAGCGTCTGGATAAAATCAGCCAGAGAAGCATTACGCACCGCCAACCAGCAGCGGATTTTCGCCAGGCCGTCAATTTCCAGTGGCGTTTGATCCTGCTCACCGTACAGCGGAATGCGCAGCGTAAACTGGCTGCCCATTCCGGGTTCGGTATCCACCGCGATATCGCCGTCCATCATATTGACCAGCTTCTCGCAAATCGCCAGCCCCAGACCCGTCCCCTGGAAGTTGCGCTGCACACCGGTTCCCACCTGGAAGAATGGGTCAAACAGACGCACGACTTCTTTTGCCGGAATACCCACTCCGGTATCACGAATGCTAATACTGAGGTAATACCCTTCCCGCTTGAGATGCAGCACAATGCAGCCAATATCGGTAAACTTGATGGCGTTGCTCAGCAAGTTAGAGATAACCTGCTGCAAGCGCATCGGATCACCCAACAGCTTCACCGGAACGTTTGGTTCAATAAAGCAGTACATCCCCAGCTGTTTTCTCACCACTAGCGGCAAATAGTTGGCGGTAATGTGGTTCATCACCTCTTTCGGTGAAAACTCGCGCGGCTCAATTTTCAGCTGTTCGGACTCGATTTTCGAGAAGTCGAGAATATCGCTGATAATTTTCAGCAGCAGCGCAGACGAGTTATTCATCGCCGTCACTAAACGATCAACACCTTTCGGCAACTCTTTGGTTTGCAGCAAATCGAGGTTACCGATAATCCCGTACAGCGGTGTGCGCAGTTCATGGCTGACCGTCGCCAGGAACATCGATTTCGACTGGCTGGCCTGCTCTGCCGCTTGCGCCATTTCCTGAAGCGACTCTTCCATTTTG
>JBOFJM010000602.1:0-4462 GCA_051656825.1 Kluyvera sp. | reverse complement strand
TGTTAACAGCACCATGACGCTGGCGGAGCTTAGTGCGGCGGCGTTGCAATACAGCGACAATACGGCGATGAATAAGCTGATTGCGCATCTGGGTGGCCCGCAGAAAGTCACTGCGTTTGCACGAGAGATAGGGGACAACACTTTCCGCCTGGATCGCACTGAACCTACGTTAAATACCGCGATTCCAGGCGATCCGCGCGATACCACCTCGCCGCAGGCAATGGCGCAGACGCTGCGTAACCTGACGCTGGGCAAGGCATTGGGCGAAACGCAGCGCGCGCAACTGGTGACATGGCTGAAAGGCAATACCACCGGTAGTGCCAGCATTAAGGCTGGGTTGCCCGCAACGTGGGTTGTCGGGGATAAAACCGGCAGCGGGGATTACGGGACGACGAACGATATCGCGGTTATTTGGCCGGAAAATCACGCGCCGCTGATTTTGGTGGCTTACTTCACACAGCCTCAGCAGAAGGCCGAAAGCCGTCGGGACGTGCTGGCTGCGGCAGCAAAAATTGTGACCGAAGGGCTGTAATTATCATACGGAGTGGGCCAATGCCCGCTCCGCTTGCCAGCCACTGCTTTGCAACGGGTTGCGCCCTGATGAGGGCGAAATCCTATTTATTTAAGTAATGTTTCACCTGCAAACTAGCCGTTCAGCGAGGATGTGCGCCATGGAGATGTATCTAAAAAGAATGAAAGACGAATGGGTCACGCTGCTCGAGCAGACGGAACCTCACATTCGCGCGTTGGCCGCTGACATTGCTGCGGCTAACGCCAAAGCGCTAAGTTTTGAATTTTATCGCGTCGTGCTGGTTGACCCTCATGCTGAGGAGTTTTTAAGTAATGAGCAGGTTGAGAAACAACTGAAGCGCGCACTGGAAAAGTGGATTATCAGTATCCTGACTTGTGAGATTGGCGATATTGACCGCTTGCTGAAAGAACAGCATTCGGTAGCCGAAGTTCATGCCCGTATCGGTATTCCCGTTGAAGTGGTTGAGATGGGGTTTCGGGTATTAAAGAAAATTCTTTATCCTGCCGTGATTAATGGTCCGCAAGATCCTGCCGAAAAGCTGCAAATTTACCATTTCGCTATTAACAGTATTGATCTGGCGATGGAAGTGATGTCCCGCGCTTTCTCTTTTAGCGAAAACGGCCTGACCAAGGAAGACGAGAACTACCGTATTTTCTCGCTGCTGGAAAATGCGGAAGAAGAGAAAGAGCGCCAGGTTGCTGCACTACTGGCCTGGGAAGTTGACCTTATTTATAAGGTCGTGCTTGATGTTGATCTCGGTAATAGCCTGCTACTGAGCCAGTCTGATTTTGGCCTGTGGTTTAACCACAAAGGCCGCCATTACTTCAGCGGTATTGCCGAGGTTGGGCATATATCGCGCCTGCTTCAGGATTTCGATGGCCTCATTCACCACACTAACGCCACCTCAAAAGCCTTGCATGGCAAAGTTCAGCGCAATAAATTCTTACTGCAATTACGCAGCACGGTTTCACAGATTATTACGCTGTTGCGTGAATTATTTGAGGAAGTTTCCCGTCATGAAGTGGGTATGGATGTATTAACGAAATTGCTCAACCGACGTTTTCTGCCCACCATTTTTAAACGCGAAATTGCTCACGCGAACCGCGCTGCAACGCCGCTTTCTATTCTGGTTATTGATGTCGATAAGTTTAAACAGATTAACGACACCTGGGGCCATAACACTGGTGATGAGATTTTACGTAGAGTCTCACAAATCTTTTATGACAACGTGCGGAGCAGTGATTACGTTTTCCGCTACGGCGGCGATGAATTTATCATTGTCCTGACCGAAGCCACCCAAGTTGATACGTTACGCACCGCAGAACGTATTCGTAGCCGAGTAGAAAAAACCAAGGTGAAATCACCGGCCGGGGAAGATATTTCGCTCTCATTATCGATTGGCGCAGCTATGTTTAGTGGGCATCCAGACTATGAACGTTTGATTCAGATTGCCGATGAAGCGCTGTATGTGGCGAAGAAAAACGGACGAAATCGCGTAGAACTGTGGAAAGCGGGAGAAGCGTAGGCGGAAATGGTGTCCCCTGCAGGAATCGAACCTGCAACTAGCCCTTAGGAGGGGCTCGTTATATCCATTTAACTAAGGGGACAAGGTGGTCGCGAGTATAGCTTTTTTTTACTGTTGCGTTAAGCAATTGCCGTCTAACTGCTTAAATCCTGTCCATTATTGTGTTAAAAAGCCCAACTGACGAGAACCATTTTCTGAAAGTCGATAGTCTTGACATGAATAGCGATACGGTTATTGCAAAATGTGTATAAAATTAAGCATTAAACCAGCATGTCTAAGACACGCTATGCTGATACATAACGGCAACCGTTAGCGATTGTACGGCTAGACTTCATTGGCTGTATTGCTAAAATCTGCTTCACGAAGTGGACGGGATTTCAAAGAGTTCCGTCATGGACGGCAATCAGCAATAGCCATCTTCACAGGGAGACACCTATGAAATTTCGCCCGCTGGCGCTCGCGCTAGGTGCAACATTATTGATTGGCTGCGCCAGTTCTGGTCAGCAGCAGGAAGGGCGCTCTGATCCTTTCGAAGGCTTTAACCGTTCAATGTACAATTTCAACTTCAATGTGTTGGATCCGTACGTTGTGCGCCCGGTCGCTGTGGCATGGCGTGACTATGTTCCGCAGCCTGCGCGTAATGGTTTAGGCAACTTCACCAGCAACCTCGAAGAACCCGCCACGATGGTGAACTATTTCCTTCAGGGCGATCCGTACCAGGGGATGGTTCACTTTACGCGCTTCTTCCTCAACACCATTCTGGGGATGGGCGGCTTTATTGATGTGGCTGGCATGGCTAACCCGAAACTGCAACGCGTGCAGCCGCACCGTTTTGGCAGCACGTTGGGGCATTATGGCGTGGGCTACGGGCCGTATGTGCAACTGCCGTTCTATGGCAGCTTCACGCTGCGTGAAGACGGCGGCGACTTTGCTGATACTACGTATCCAATTCTTTCGTGGCTGACCTGGCCGATGTCGATTGGTAAGTGGATGGTGGAAGGGGTGGAAACACGTGCGCAACTGCTCGACTCCGATGGGCTGTTACGTCAGTCGTCCGATCCGTACATCATGGTGCGCGAAGCCTACTTCCAGCAGCATGACTTTATTGCTAATGGTGGCAAGTTGAAACCAGAAGAGAACCCGAACGCGCAGGCGATTCAGGACTCGCTGAAAGATATCGACTCTGAATAACGCTTAGTGGCAATAAAAAAGGGTGAACATAATGTTCACCCTTTTTTTATGTCAGGCAGCTATCAGAAACGATAGTTGAAGTTCGTACCGAACAACCAGGCTTTACCTTCAGATTTGAAGGTGTAGTTGCCTTCCTGGATGGTTACGTTCTGGCCATGCATATAAGAAGCGCCAACGTCGATGGACGCGTCTTCGTTAAATGCATAGGTAGTACCGGCGCTCAGCCAGAAACGGTCCTGATCCGGAATGGAAATGGAACGATGGTTAGCCGGAACTGGGCTGTCATCGAACGCAATACCAGTACGGAAGGTCCAGTTTTTGTCGTAGTAATAAGTAGTACCCAGCGCGATACGGTAAGCGTCTTTAAAGCTTTCGTCTTTATAGAACAGCTCCTGGCCGTTTTTACCCGTCGCTTTCAGCTCCTGGAACTGACTCCAACTGGTATACGCCATGCTGTAGTGGATGGCCCACTGCGGCGCGATACGGTTGTAACCGGAGATTTCCCACATTTCTGGTAAGTGCAGAGACAGAGAACCGCCGATAGTCTGGCCGTTGGTACCGTATGGCAAGCCAGGGATGCCGCTACCTGCGAGCAGTCGGTTGCCCATGCTGGTGATGGAACTCTTATAATCGCCGTCGAAGTCAATCTTCACTTCAGAGCGATAAGTCAGGCCCCAACGGTTATCTTTATCCAGCTCATACAAAATACCGGCGTTCCAGCCGTAGCCCCACTCGTCGCCTTTCAGGTGCGCAATTTGTGAGTCTGGGCCAGTCACCCCAACCAAAGAGCCTGCGCCTGGTGGCACGAGCGCGCTGGCTTCACCGGCATAACGCTCAATTTTCGCTTTAGCGTAAACGGCATCAAAGCCCAGGCCAAAGCTAAAGTGATTGTTCAGACGGTATGCACCGCTCAGGTTCAGGTTGACCGTTTGCAGGTCGGTTTTACCGCCGTACATACCGGCTGCATAACTGTTGTTGAACTCTGTTGCCAGGCCATAGTTAGAGGTGACAGAAGCGCCCCAACCGAATTGATCATTGATAGGCATGACAAAGTGAACGTTCGGTACCCATGCCGTTGGAGCAATATTGTCGGCATCCGTACTTTTACCGGAAAGCGGTGATTTACCTGAAATATTAACATCAGGATCGATAAAGACCGCACCAGCAGAAAACGTTGGGCGATCAAACATCATAATCAGCGCAGGGTTACGGCT
>JBOFJM010000601.1:0-1684 GCA_051656825.1 Kluyvera sp. | reverse complement strand
CAAAGAGGTTGGCGAACAGAATCGCCAGCATCATCCCTTCTGGATAGGCTGGGTTTACCACGCGAATCAGCACACACATCACGCCAATCAACGCGCCGTAGCACCATTTTCCTTTGTCAGTAAACGAGGCGGAAACCGGGTCGGTCGCCATAAACATCATGCCGAAGGCAAAGCCGCCCAACACCAAATGCCAGTACCACGGCATCGCGAACATCGGGTTCGTGTCGGATCCAATCAGGTTAAACAGCGTGGCGCAGGCAATCATACCGAGCATAACCCCAGCGACGATGCGCCAGGAGGCTACGCGCCCAAAGATAATCAGCGCACCGCCAAGCAGGATCATCAGCGTCGAAACTTCACCAATGGAGCCAGGGATTTTGCCGATAAAGGCATCCATCCAGCTCACCGGCTGGCCGCTGACGACATTTACCAGCGCCTCGCCCCCTCGGCTTGCCCACTGAGATAACGGCGTAGCCCCGGAGAAACCGTCGGCTGCCGTCCATACCAAATCGCCGGAGATTTGTGCTGGGTAAGCGAAGAACAAGAAGGCACGACCGGCTAACGCAGGGTTAAGGAAGTTACGCCCCGTACCGCCGAAAATCTCTTTCGCAATAACGACACCAAAAGAGATCCCCAGCGCTGCCTGCCACAACGGCATGGTTGGCGGGACAATCAGCGCAAACAGAATCGACGTGACAAAGAAGCCTTCGTTAATTTCGTGCTTGCGCACAATCGAAAACAGCACTTCCCAGAAGCCGCCCACCAAAAATACCGTGGCGTAGATAGGGACGAAGAACACCGCCCCTAGCATCATCATGCTGAGCCAGCCAGCATCGGGGGCGAAACTAACACCCAGCGCTTGCGCCACGCTGTAGTGCCAGTTGCTGGCAATCACCTGTTGTAACTGTTCTGCGCCGTACATTTTGTGCAACGCTGGAATGGTTTGCAGACCGACGTTGTACATTCCCCAGAACATCGCCGGGAATACGGCGAACCAGACGAGGATCATCATCCGCTTCAGGTCGATAGCGTCACGCACGTGCGCCGCGCCTTTGGTGACATGGCCCGGCGTGTAGAGCAACGTCGCCGTCGCCTCGAACAGTGGATAGTATTTTTCGAGTTTGCCGCCCTGTGTGAAATGCGGCTCAACTTTATCTAATAACTGCTTTAAGCCCATCACTTAGCCTTCCTGCTCTATTTGCGTTAATACGCTGCGCAATACCGGCCCGTATTCATATTTGCCGGGGCAGACATAGGTACACAGCGCCAGGTCTTCTTCATCAAGCTCCAGACAGCCCAACGCCTGCGCGCTGTCGGAATCACCGGCCAGTAAGTCACGCAGCAGCATCGTCGGCAAAATATCCAGCGGCATCACACGTTCGTAGTTGCCGATAGGTACCATCGCGCGCTCGCCGCCGTGGGTATCCGTAGAGAGATTGAAGAGTTTTTTCTTTAAGAAGTGACCGACCGTGGTGCGGGTAATGGAGAATTTATCACGCCCCGGCGCAACCCAGCCCAGCAGCTCTTTTTCACGCCCCTCTTTGAGCACGCTCACCTGAAGGTGAAAGCGCCCCAGAAATGCCTGAGGCCCAACGGCCTGAGTGCCGTTTAATACCGAGCCGGACAGGATACGGTTTTCGCCGTCTTGCAGTTCGCCCACCAGCATTTCATCAAGACTCGCGCC
>JBOFJM010000600.1:0-1779 GCA_051656825.1 Kluyvera sp. | reverse complement strand
TGATACCATGCGCGATATCAGCGGCAGCTCACAAAAAATCTCTGACATCATCAGAGTGATTGATAGCATTGCCTTCCAGACCAACATTCTGGCGCTTAACGCCGCTGTAGAAGCCGCGCGAGCCGGTGAACAGGGACGCGGTTTTGCTGTTGTGGCAGGTGAAGTCCGTAACCTGGCGCAACGCAGCGCACAGGCCACTCGTGAAATTAAAGACCTGATTGAGGATTCTGTCAGCAAGGTGGGCGCAGGTTCGGCGCTGGTCGAGCGAGCAGGTGAAACGATGGGTGAAATCGTTAACGCAGTGACCAAAGTCACCGATATTATGGGCGAAATCGCATCGGCATCCGATGAGCAGAGCCGGGGTATCGATCAGGTCAGTCTGGCCGTGACTGAGATTGATAGGGTAACGCAGCAGAATGCGGCACTGGTTGAACAATCAGCGGCGGCGGCAGAATCACTCGAAGAGCAGGCAAGAAAACTGACCCAGTCTATGGCGGTATTCAATATTAAGTCTGAATCACATCGCATGGGCCATGGCGACTATAAAGCGACGCCTATGTCGGCGATACAAAATAACGACGAAGATAACTGGGAAACAACCTAACCCAGGCTAAGCCGCCCTGCCAGCGCAGGGCATCTATTTTCTATTCCCCAATTTCCCCTATAAACGCAACAAGGGCGGATAATCCGCCCTTGTTGGTTCAACGTTCAGGGCAACGCACACCCTACCCGTCATTAATTTTTAGTGCGTTGCATCCTGCGGCGTAAATTTCAGCTCAATCAGTGCAATCGCTTTCTGAATCGCCCGCTGTGTTACCGGGTCTGCCCCTGCCGGATGAGTAGTGAAATCGATAGATTTCAACTGGCTAGCCATTTTGTCACGAACTTCAACCGGGGCGATAACGTCAATAACGTCAAGGATCTGTTTGATAACGAGCTGGCAGGCAACCACATCGGAAACCAGTTCATCGTTAGGGGTAAGGTTTTGGGACATTTTTTGCTCCTTTTTTGCGGAGCGTAATAGTAACCTACTTTCGCAGAAGATAAAAAAACCTGCCGCAGCAGGTTTTTTTATCAGAACATAGCGCCTGGCGGTACGTCTTTAAAGGTCTTGCAGTAATTTTCAAACATGCTTTTGAGGATTTTACGCATACGTTGTTTCATGTTAATACCCATTATTGTTATGCAGATGTTATTGTCTTTAGGGGTATGATATGACCACCATCACAAAAATCAATCGATTTGCGATGTAAATCACACAGAGTTTATTAATTACGTTAAATTTGTTATATAAAACCACAACTTACAATATCTACAAAATTTGTAAATTTTACGAATTATTTTGATAGGGTAAAAACAATGAGTGAGCCTCTCCAGGCCCAGGTCAGCCGTGGGGTGTCCCCTGCGGCACTGCTGGTAGCCGGTGCATTCTTTATGGAGTTCCTTGATGGCACAGTGATTGCCACCGCATTACCTGACATGGCGAAAACCTTCGGCGTCGAAGCCGTGGACCTGAATATCGGCATTAGCGCCTACCTCATCACTCTCGCCGTATTGATTCCCGCCAGCGGTTGGATAGCCGATCGCTTCGGCGCACGCACCATTTTTAGCCTGGCGCTAGCCATCTTTACCGTCTCGTCGGTATTTTGCGGGCTAGCCACCAGCGCCGACAGTTTTGTGGCAATGCGTATTTTACAAGGTGTGGGCGGCGCGCTGATGGTCCCGGTGGGGCGTCTTGCCGTCCTGCGCACCACACCGAAACATCTGCTGATCACCGCC
>JBOFJM010000599.1:0-3468 GCA_051656825.1 Kluyvera sp. | reverse complement strand
ATCGGACTCATCACGCAGCGCGCTGATACCTTCAACACGTTTCTCTTTGACCAGCTCGGCGATTTTTTCAATCAGACGCGCTTTGTTCACCTGATAAGGGATTTCGTGAACAATGATGGTTTCACGGCCAGTTTTCGCGTCAGCTTCAACTTCTGCACGTGCGCGAATGTATACCTTGCCGCGACCGGTACGGTAAGCTTCTTCGATACCACGACGACCATTGATGATCGCTGCGGTCGGGAAGTCCGGACCCGGAATATGTTCCATCAGCCCTTCAATGCTGATGTCTTCATCGTCAATGTATGCCAGACAGCCGTTAATCACTTCCGTCAGGTTGTGCGGCGGAATGTTGGTTGCCATACCTACCGCGATACCGGACGAACCGTTCACCAGCAGGTTAGGAATTTTGGTCGGCATGACGTCAGGAATTTGTTCGGTGCCGTCATAGTTGTCGACGAAATCAACCGTTTCTTTTTCCAGGTCAGCCATCAGCTCATGGGCGATTTTCGACATACGGATTTCCGTATAACGCATTGCCGCCGCAGAGTCACCATCGACAGAACCGAAGTTACCCTGGCCATCAACCAGCATGTAGCGCAGTGAAAACGGCTGTGCCATACGGACGATGGTGTCATACACCGCGGAATCACCATGGGGGTGGTATTTACCGATTACGTCACCAACGACACGGGCAGATTTTTTATAGGCTTTGTTCCAGTCATTGCCCAATACGTTCATGGCGTAAAGTACGCGACGGTGTACCGGCTTCAGGCCATCTCGGACATCTGGCAGCGCACGGCCAACAATGACCGACATCGCGTAATCCAGATAGGAGCTTTTAAGCTCTTCCTCAATGTTGACCGGTGTTATTTCTCTCGCAAGGTCGCTCATCTAACCGCTATCCCTCTACTGTATTCCCGGATTCAAAGGTCGCAAATTATAACACATCCGCGTAAAGACAGGTAAACCCAATAGCATCTGCCAGACGCTTTATTCGCACGGCGGTGCTGATATACTCGCTGACAATAACGAAATAAGGAGCAGGAACACCCATGAATGCCGAAAAAGCTGCACTCGCGCCCAACGTAGACCACGAAGAGATAGCCAAATTCGAGGCTGTTGCGTCACGCTGGTGGGATCTGGAAGGGGAATTTAAGCCCTTGCACCGCATTAACCCGCTGCGTCTGGGCTATATTGCTGAGCGTTCCAATGGCCTGTTTGGCAAGAAGGTACTCGATGTTGGCTGTGGCGGCGGGGTTCTGGCCGAAAGTATGGCGCGTGAAGGGGCGACCGTTACCGGTCTGGACATGGGCTTTGAGCCTCTCCAGGTGGCCCGTCTGCATTCGCTGGAGTCCGGTATTCATGTTGATTACGTGCAGGAAACCGTTGAAGAACACGCGGCAAAACATGCGCATCAGTATGATGTTGTGACCTGTATGGAGATGCTGGAGCACGTGCCAGATCCGCAATCGGTGGTGAAAGCCTGTGCTCAGTTGGTTAAACCCGGCGGTCAGGTGTTCTTCTCAACCTTGAACCGTAACGGCAAATCCTGGCTGATGGCGGTGGTCGGCGCGGAATATATTCTGCGCATGGTGCCGAAAGGGACGCACGACGTGAAGAAATTCATCAAACCAGCGGAGCTGCTGGGTTGGGTTGACCAAACCGTGCTGAAAGAACGCCACATGACCGGTCTGCATTACAACCCGCTGACCAACACCTTTAAGCTCGCGCCGGGCGTAGATGTAAATTACATGCTGCATACCACGGCAAAAGCGGATTAAGCACCGTAGCTCTACCTGATGGCGCTGCGCTTATCAGGCCTACGGTATGCAAACTTGTAGGCCGGATAAGGTGCGCCAGCACCGCCATCCGGCATAACACGTGAATGCGAACACCCGTAGGCCGGATAAGGCGCGCCAGCGCCGCCATCCGGCACAAGCCCCCCCACCTTGCCTGAAGGCGCTACATTTATCAGGCCTACGAATATTTGGTAGGACTGATAAAACAAAATTGCGCCACATCATATAGCACCATCTCCCGCTTCGATGAAGAAATCAGCACTCGATCAAATTTTGATTTTTTTTTGCAAATTATTGACATCCCCTCCAGCCCTTATCCGCCGTGGACTTAGCCTTTTTTACGCTTTGACAACCTCAATTCAACATCAAAATCAACCCTTGTACTGAAAAGAATCCCTACTAGAATACTCACCATATAGCGTTTAATTAATCAACCACCCCTACATATAGTATTTATCCACAGGTTTTGCTACAACGGCGATTGTGGATAAGCAGGGGATATTTTCCTTCTCACGGACAGGTAAAAAATCACATGAATCAGAGTCTGTTGGTGACTAAGCGTGACGGCCGCACAGAGCGCATTAACCTCGACAAAATTCATCGCGTGCTGGATTGGGCCGCCGAAGGGCTGCAAAACGTATCGATTTCCCAGGTCGAACTGCGTTCGCACATCCAGTTCTACGACGGGATTAAGACCTCCGATATTCACGAAACAATTATCAAGGCCGCCGCAGACCTGATCTCCCGTGAAGCGCCGGATTACCAATACCTGGCCGCGCGCCTGGCGGTATTCCATCTGCGTAAAAAGGCCTACGGCCAGTTCGAGCCACCAGCACTGCTCGACCACGTACAAAACATGGTGAAGCTGGGTAAATACGACAATCATCTGCTGGAAGACTATACGGAAGAAGAGTTCAAGCAGATGGACTCGTTCATTGTTCACGATCGTGACATGACCTTCTCTTACGCTGCGGTCAAACAGCTCGAAGGTAAATACCTGGTACAGAACCGTGTCACTGGTGAAATCTACGAGAGCGCCCAGTTCCTGTATATTCTGGTTGCTGCGTGCCTGTTCTCTAACTATCCACGTGAAACTCGTCTTCAGTACGTCAAGCGTTTCTATGACGCCGTTTCTACGTTCAAAATTTCGCTGCCAACGCCAATTATGTCCGGCGTGCGCACGCCAACCCGCCAGTTCAGCTCGTGTGTATTGATCGAGTGCGGCGACAGCCTGGACTCCATCAACGCCACCTCCAGCGCGATTGTGAAATACGTTTCCCAACGTGCGGGTATCGGTATCAACGCCGGTCGTATCCGTGCGCTGGGTAGCCCGATTCGCGGCGGTGAAGCCTTCCACACCGGCTGTATCCCGTTCTACAAACACTTCCAGACAGCGGTGAAATCCTGCTCTCAGGGGGGGGTACGTGGCGGTGCGGCGACGCTGTTCTACCCAATGTGGCATCTGGAAGTTGAAAGCCTGCTGGTGCTGAAAAACAACCGTGGCGTTGAAGGCAACCGCGTGCGTCACATGGACTACGGCGTACAAATCAACAAGCTGATGTACACCCGCCTGCTGAAAGGCGGTGACATCACCCTGTTTAGCCCGTCCGACGTCCCGGGTCTGTATGACGCGTTCTTCGCCGATCAGGATGAGTTTGAGCGTCTGTAC
>JBOFJM010000598.1:0-3966 GCA_051656825.1 Kluyvera sp. | reverse complement strand
AGTGTGTTGAAGACGGCCGCCAGCGGAATTTACCGTCTATCCGATCTGGATAACATGACCGCCGAACAAAAAAAAAAAATGGTTTCTCCGTGGCACCGGCACGCAACAAAACATGGTGAAAATAAAGCACGAGCTACTGACCAGTATTCATTATCAGCAGCTCAATTTATTGGATCCAATCTGGAACCTTCCAGGGCCATTTGACGCAATATTTTGCCGCAACGTAATGATTTATTTCGATCAAAAGACCCAAGTACAGTTGATGAAACGATTTGCAAAGATGCTTAAACCTGGTGGATTGCTGTTTGCCGGGCATTCTGAGCATTTCGGAAATATGACTATTCCATTCCGTTTACGTGGCCAGTCCGTTTATGCCCTGGCTCAGGATACGCAATGAAAAAAATTAAAGTACTTTGTGTTGATGATTCGGCGCTTATTCGCAGCATTATGAGCGATATCGTCAATCAGCAACCCGATATGGAAATGGTAGCAACCGCCCCCGACCCCATTATCGCTCGCGATCTGATCAAACAGTTTAATCCAGACGTCCTGACGCTGGATGTCGAAATGCCCCGCATGGACGGTCTGGATTTTCTTGAGCGTCTGATGCGTCTACGGCCCATGCCCGTGGTGATGGTTTCCTCGCTCACCAGCAAAGGTTCAGAAATTACGCTCAGCGCGCTGGATTTGGGAGCGGTTGATTTCATCACCAAACCGCAAATCGGGCTGAAAGACGGCATGGAGCAGTACAGCAAACTGATTGCCGAAAAACTGCGAATTGCGGCGACGGCGAAAGTGGGTCGCAGAGCACAAACCTCTGCGCTTACCCAGGTTATCGGCCCACGAGTCGGCAACGAGAAAATTATTGCTATCGGTTCCTCTACGGGAGGCACAGAAGCGCTTCGCCAGATATTGATCCCCATGCCAGCAACAAGCCCTGGCATTGTGATTACGCAGCATATGCCGCCAGGCTTTACCCGCTCTTTCGCTGAACGCCTGAATAAGCTGTGCCAGATTTCGGTGAAAGAGGCAGAAGACGGCGATAGCGTCCTGCCGGGCAATGCGTATATCGCCCCGGGCGACTTCCATATGGAGCTGGTGCGTAGCTCAACAGGCTACACCATCAGACTGAATCAGCATCCACCGATGAATCGCCACCGGCCATCGGTCGATATGATGTTTAACTCCATCATCAAATCAGCAGGTAAAAACGCGGTCGGCGTCATTTTAACCGGAATGGGCAACGACGGCGCTCGCGGGCTACTGGGTATGCGCCAGTCAGGTGCCTGGACACTGGCACAAAGTGAAAAAACGTGCGTCGTGTTTGGTATGCCGCGCGAAGCTATTGCGCTCGATGGCGCCTGCGAAGTGGTTGATCTTGAAAATATCAGCCAGCGCATGCTTAGCAGTATCACTGGGCAACTACGCAAAAATTAACATTTTTGGTTCTCTTATTTTTCAACAGCCCCAAATGGGCATTATTTTATTGGAACAATCAAATGGTAGACAAGAATATACGCTTTCTCGTGGTTGATGATTTTGCAACCATGCGCCGCATTGTCCGCAACCTGCTTAAGGATCTTGGTTTCAATAACGTTGATGACGCCGAAGATGGTCAGGATGCGTTAACGAAATTACGTGAATCTCGCTTCGATTTTGTTATCACCGATTGGAACATGCCAAATCTCGACGGCCTGCAATTGCTTTCAGAGATTCGTAAAGATCCTAATTTCAGCAGCCTTCCCGTATTGATGGTTACAGCCGAAGCCAAAAAAGAAAATATTGTTGCTGCCGCTCAGGCCGGAGCCAGTGGTTATGTCGTTAAACCATTTACGGCAGCCATTCTTGAGGAAAAACTCAATAAGATTTTCGAAAAACTCGGGTGGTAAATGATGGTTAGCGAACAGGATGAACATTCAGAGAATAATTATAAGGATCTCTTCTCGCGTATCGGCCATCTGACTCGTTTATTGCGTGACAGTATGGCGAGCTTTGGCCTGGATAAGGCCATCATGGATGCTGCGGAGGCCATCCCGGATGCCCGCGATCGGCTCAGCTACGTGGTGGGAAAAACCTCTCAGGCAGCGGATCGTGCTCTCACCTGCGTCGAAATCGCCCGCCCGCTCCAGGATACATTGAGTGAAGAAGCACAGGCGCTGACGCGCCGTTGGGATGAGTGGTTTGAATCGCCGATTGAGTTACCGGAAGCACGAGAGTTGGTGATTGATACACGCCATTTTCTGAAAGAAACGCCGATGGTCGTGAATAAAACCAATGAACAGCTGATGGATATCATGATGGCGCAGGATTTCCAGGACCTTACTGGCCAAGTTATCCAGCGAATGATGCGGTTGATTGAAAGTATCGAGAACGAGCTGATTCAGGTTCTGGTGGAAAACATGCCACAAACTCAGGTGGTACGTACGGAGGATCCTGACGATCTGGACAATCTGAAAAATGGGCCGCAGATCGACCACTCCAAGGCTGGAGTCGCTGCCTCACAGGATCAGGTTGATGATCTCCTTGAAAGCCTGGGTTTCTGATGCGTTCTTTTTCCGTATGGTTCCCGACATAGCCAAACCGGTTGTGACGTCCTTCGGCCTGCTTTTTTAATACTTTTGAATAAAAACCATGTCTGAAGAAAGTGACGTAGAAAAAACAGAAGACCCCACACCCCATCGACGCGAGAAAGCTCGTGAGGAAGGGCAAATACCCCGCTCTAAGGAGCTGACTTCCTTGTTAATGTTACTCAGTGGGTGGTTACTGATCCTGGTGGGGGGAGATGGCGCAGCGCGAAAGCTGGCACAAGTGCTACACCATGCGCTCTCGTTCGATCGTGCTGCTGCTGTCGATCCTCAACTGATGCTTCGGCAACTCACCGAACATTTTGGGATGGCGGCCATGTCGGTGCTTCCGCTGCTGTTAGGGCTGTTCATATGCGCTATTGCAGCTTCGACATTGATTGGTGGGCTTCATTTTAGCAGTAAATCATTGAAAGTTGATCTCAAGCGCATATCACCAATATCCGGCTTGGGGCGCATGTTTTCATCTCAGATGATTGCAGAGTTATTGAAAAGTCTGCTGAAAGTCACGCTGGTCAGTTGTGCATGTGCCCTTTTTCTGTACGGCAATAAAGCGCATCTCATTCGGCTTATTAACGAGCCGCTTCCTGACGCACTTTATGACGCACAGACGTTAATTTCTCGCTGTCTGTTGATAGTGATTCTTTCTCTGATTCCTATGGTTGGCTATGACGTTTTCTACCAGTTAATGAGCCATACGAAGAAGTTACGTATGAGCCGTCAGGAGATACGCGATGAATTCAAACAGCAGGAAGGGGATCCACACGTTAAAGGGCGAATCAAGCAGATGCAACGCGCCGCCGCCCAGCAACGCATGATGGCGGATATCCCAAAAGCCGACGTTATTGTCAATAACCCCACCCATTACTCTGTGGCTCTGAGCTACAAAGAGGGGAACATGAAAGCACCTGTCGTTCTGGCGAAAGGCGCGGGGGAAGTGGCACTACGCATCCGCGAGCAGGCGGAAATACACCGGATCCCGATGCTTACCGCCCCTCCGCTGGCGCGAGCGTTATTTCGGCATTGCGACATCGGCGAACAGATTCCTACAGAGTTATACAGCGCAGTTGCCGAGGTTCTTACCTGGGTTTACGGGCTACGTCGCTGGCGTCATAACGGCGGCATAAGGCCGAAAAAACCTGCACATATTACGGTGCCTGAGGCACTTGATTTTACACAAGAGAGTCATGACTGATGGCAAATTTAGCCACCAAATTACATATTCCAAACCTTAAAGAGACACAGTGGCAGATACTGGCAGGCCCGGTTCTCATCATGATGATTCTGGCCATGATGGTCCTGCCTCTGCCCGCTTTTGTTCTGGATATACTTTTTACCTTCAATATTGTCCTTTCACTGATGATATTGATGGTTGCGATGTTTA
>JBOFJM010000597.1:0-2122 GCA_051656825.1 Kluyvera sp. | reverse complement strand
CAGCGATATACCTTAAACAATTCCCTCAGGTTAACTATTACATTACCGATTCTCTACAAGGATAACTGGCAATGAGCATAACCTCGATACTTGAACAAAGGATGTTACCATTAGCCGAAAAAATATCGTCTAACATTTATCTCTCTGCATTGAAAAATGCCTTTATCTCTTTAATGCCATTTTTGATTGTTGGTTCTTTTTTCCTTTTACTGACCAACTTCCCCATTAATGGCTACAGCGAATTGATGACGTCCCTTTTAGGTAAAGGGACGTTAGAGAAGCTGAATTATGGTATTGATGCCAGCTACGGTTTAATGACGTTATTAGTGATTGTAACGTTTTCAAAAGAGCTGGTTGAGAAAATGCAGCTAAGCCAAAGTACCGCCATTCTGCCGGTAGCGATATTTTTCTTAATGGCGCCGGGGCGCATCACCACCGAGTCGGGGGAAATAGTCTCATCAGCCTACGCGTTGCTCGATTTTAGCTCACAATCGATGTTCTTAGGCATCATCATCACCGTTGTCACCATCAAGATGAGCCAATTTCTGGAGAATAGAAGTTTTACCATTAAGCTACCCGACAGTGTACCGAGCGAGATTGCTAAATCCTTTAAATCTCTAGTGCCGATCCTGCTGGTATTACTCTTTTGGATAGGTGTTAAGGTATTATTCGAGTCCACTCGTTTTGGTACACCGGGTAATTTTATTAGCGTCATGTTACAAGAACCGATGCTCCATTTGGGCAATTCTATCTTCTCGCAATTGATCGCCGAGATGATGATTAGCCTGTTCTGGTTTTTTGGTATTCATGGCGACTCCATTGTCTCTTCTGTCATGGGGCCTATTTGGTATACGCTCAGTGCACAAAACCTGGCGCAAACACAGGCGGGTTTGGCGGCGACCAATATTATCACTCAGCAATTTAGAGACGTTTATTTAATTGCCGGGGGGACTGGATTTACTGGCGCACTACTTATCAGCATTTTTATGGTGGCGAAAAGCACTCGGTTGAAACAACTGTCGAAACTGGCTGCCCCTGCGGCGATATTTAACATCAATGAGCCGATTATTTTTGGTCTGCCTATTGTGTTAAACCCGCTAATGTTGATTCCTTTCCTGATTACACCAATGGTGTTATGTACGTTTACGTATATTGTCATTGCGTTAGGCTGGGTTCCCCCAACCTCAGGAATTGCGATCCCCTGGACCACGCCTATATTTATGTCAGGATTCCTGACAACCGGCATCTCTGGTGTTATTTTACAAGCGGTTAATCTCGTGATTGCCACGATGATTTATATCCCCTTTGTGAAGGTGCTGGATAAACAGTATCTTCATGAGGAAAATCAGGCCGCGAGCGAGCACATCGCTTAACCCCTACGGAGCCGATACGTCCCCAGTATTGGCTCCAGTTTTTACTGCCATTGCCCGCGCCCCAATAATCTCGGGATTTAAACGAGGAAATAAAGGCACAGCGGCGTAATAGTACACCTCATCAGGCATCATTCTACCGCTTATCTTTATCATTACAGCCTTTCTTTCTTGCGATATATCTGAAAACAAAAACACTCAAGATAACATTAAATCACGCCACCTCATCTCTTTAGCCCCGCTGCTGCATTTTTCTTTTTCGTCGCTTATAACATTAACGGCGCAAACGCTGAATGAACCCTGTAACGAGAAAAAAGATTCTCTGGTTCAGATGCTTCATCGCTCAATATTTAAATAATAACATTTTAAAAGGAATGAAAAATGCAATTAGACCACACAATTCAGTTCAGCAATGACGTTTGGTATCCGACAGCGGATATTACCCATTTTAAATCCAAAACGGGTGGCAACATCGATGTAAAAGAAAAAATGGTGCTGACCTTTACCGCGCCGGGAAAAATAACGGAAGGTGATATTACTGTATCAACCAACCCGTGGCGTGAACTCAAAATAGATCTGGAGTCGAACGAAATTGCCGGTGGGGTTCATGATATTAAACTCACCATTAAAGCTGCCGATGGCAACGCAATAGGTAACGCGGTGGCCCAAATTCACATGGGGGTGAATGTCGCCTCTGATACAGCACCGAAATGGTCAACCTTCAGCAACACCTTTAGCATCGCCGCTGACGA
>JBOFJM010000596.1:0-4044 GCA_051656825.1 Kluyvera sp. | reverse complement strand
AAAGTCTCAAGCTTGTCTAATCGCTGAGCGCTTTCCAGCCCTTCAGCAAGTTCAACCAGTAGGTTAGTGACCCCTGCCGAAGCAGACAAAACGACTAAACGGATATTTTTATCAGCAAGAACAATGCTGGCGCTGCGGTTCATCGCGTCATAATCAGCGACGCTGGTGCCGCCAAATTTGGCAACGATGAATTGTGGATAAATGCGAGTCATAACAATCTCATATCAGGGCGCCATAATGACATGGCTAGAAAATTTTCATTCTCGGCATAAGGGAAATGTTTTCACCTTACGAAATGTCCGCCCGCGAACATTTCTAATAACAACCCAGGAATCATTCCTGTTGTCGATAACGTGTTGTGCCTGTACTCGCTACCGGGTGCTGCGCATTAGTTCTTTATTTACAGAGTCTGCAAATAAGCGCGCCATAGTAAGTGATTTATTGTTAGGGATCGACTTTTTTATTCTGTTTTTCGTTAAGTGGATAAATTGTATGATTTAACGAGCAAATCTCTGGGTTATTAATGGTAAGACCTGATAGAAAGCTAAATAACCGCGAAAAGGTAGCGGTTTATTTCAAGGTGAGTAATGTATCTAGTTGTAGCTATTTAAGATAAATGGTAACAAGGCGGGTAGGCTATATCGCGGTTTGTCATTTGTTACTGATTGATTTTTAAATGAAAAGATAACCAATATCAATGGTAATAAATAAAACGTTGAGTACTTAGTTAAAACAACATATATTGGCCGCGCTTTTTTACAGGCAATCCTTTTAACCTTATTCAATCAGGTATTAATCCAGGCCTGGTTGTAGGAGTGATATGATGACGGATAAAGTCCGTATTGATACTTTAAGTGCTAATTCATTACCACAACGCAATGCTACCTTTTTAGCAAGACAAGCTGAGTTTGAATCAAATGTCAGAAGCTATCCCCGCAAACTGCCACTGGCTATTGCCAAAGCGCAGGGTGTCTGGATTACTGACGTTGAAAATAATCAATATCTTGATTGTCTCGCGGGTGCAGGAACATTAGCACTAGGCCATAACCATCCTGATGTGATTCAAAGCATTCAAAGTGTCCTCTCCAGCGGCTTACCGTTACATACACTCGATCTCACAACCCCATTAAAAGATGAATTTTCATCTTATTTGCTTTCACTATTACCGGGTGAAGGTAAAGACTATTGTCTGCAATTCACCGGCCCGTCCGGTGCTGATGCCGTCGAAGCCGCACTTAAGCTGGCGAAAAAAGTGACGGGTCGTTCCAGCGTTATTAGTTTTTCCGGCGGCTACCACGGTATGACTCACGGCGCACTGTCCGTTACTGGCAACCTGTCACCGAAAGAAGCCGTTAGCAACATGATGGCAGAAGTGCAGTTTATGCCGTATCCGCACCAGTACCGCTGCCCGCTGGGTATCGGCGGTGAAGCGGGTGTGAAGGCGTTGACCTACTACTTCGAAAATCTGATTAACGATGTCGAAAGCGGCGTCCGCAAACCGGCGGCGGTGATCCTGGAGGCTGTTCAGGGCGAGGGCGGGGTTAACCCGGCTCCGGTTGAATGGTTGCAGCGCATTCGCAAAGTGACTCAGGAACACGGCATTCTGCTTATCATCGATGAAGTCCAGGCGGGCTTCGCGCGTACCGGTAAGCTGTTCGCTTTCGAACATGCCGGTATTGAACCTGACATTATCGTGATGTCCAAAGCGGTTGGCGGCGGCTTACCACTGGCTGTGCTGGGGATTAAAAAGCAGTTCGATGCCTGGTCACCGGGTCACCACACGGGGACATTCCGAGGGAACCAACTGGCGATGGCGACTGGCCTGACGACGTTGAAAATCCTCAAAAACGACAAGATTGCCGATAAAGTTGCCGCTCAGGGCGAGTGGCTGAAAGGCAAATTAGCCGAGCTGCAAAAACGGTATCCGGTTATCGGCCACGTGCGTGGTTTGGGGCTGATGATCGGTATTGAGATTGTTAAGCCGCACGAAGCGCAGGATCACATGGGCTGCTATCCCGCTGATGGCGAGCTGTCGGCGCTGTTGCAGAAAAAATGCTTTGAGTCTGGGCTGATTCTGGAACGCGGTGGCCGCGAGGGCTGCGTGTTACGTCTGCTGCCATCACTGCTTATCACTAACGATGAGCTGGAAATATTCCTCGATAAATTTGAAAACGCCTTACATGGCGCTGGCGTGAAGCCGGTTTAAACGGAGCGGATCACATGTCTGACATTAATCCGATTCTGTCCGGTTCGGCGCAAAGTATCGCCGCGTATCAGGATGCTATCGAGCAGAGCAGTAAAGCGGTGGTTGAATGGTTAAAACAGCCTGAAATGTATCAGGGTAAAACCGTTGAGCAACTGCGTGAACGGATCAACCTTAATTTTACCGCTCAAGGCCTGGGGAACCAGGCGGCTATTGAGCGGGCGGTTGACTATTTCCTGAAAGACAGCCTGTCGGTGCATCATGCGCAATGCGTTGCCCATTTGCACTGCCCAAGCCTGGTGATTAGCCAGGCCGCAGAAGTGCTGATTAACGCCACGAACCAGAGTATGGACTCCTGGGATCAAAGCCCTTCGGCGACCATCATCGAGATTAAACTCATCGAATGGCTGCGTGAGCAGGTTGGCTATCCGGCGGGGGATGCTGGCGTCTTTACCAGCGGCGGCACGCAGAGCAATTTGATGGGGCTGATGCTGGCGCGTGATGCTTTCTTTGCGCGCCAGGGGCACTCTGTGCAACAGCAGGGTTTAACCGGCGACTTGCGTAAAATCAAAGTGTTCTGTTCTGAAAGCGCACACTTTTCAGTCCAGAAAAATATGGCGCTGATGGGGCTGGGCTATCAGTCGGTGACTCAGGTTAAAACCGATGCCTTCTCGCGAATGGACATCAATGACCTGAAAACCAAACTGGCGCAGGCGAAAGCCAACGGCGAACAGGTCATGGCGATTGTCGCGACCGCTGGCACAACCGATGCCGGGGCTATTGATCCGTTAGCGGAGATTGCTGCGCTGGCAGCGGAACAGCACATCTGGGTTCATGTCGATGCGGCATGGGGCGGGGCGTTGCTGCTTTCTGAGAAGTATCGCCATTTCCTGAATGGCCTGGAATTAGCCGATTCCGTCACGCTGGATTTCCACAAGCAGTTCTTCCAGACCATCAGTTGTGGTGCGTTCTTGCTAAAAGATGCTCACCACTATGAACTGATGCGTTACCAGGCGGCTTACCTGAACTCGGACTTTGACGAGGAACACGGTGTGCCGAATCTGGTGTCGAAGTCACTGCAAACCACGCGTCGTTTTGACGCGCTGAAATTGTGGATGGGCCTCGAAGCGCTGGGTAAAAAGCAGTATGCCGACATTATCGATAACGGTGTAACGCTGGCGCGCGACGTGGCGGCGTTTGTCGAAACTCAGCCGCATCTGGAGCTGGTAATGCAGCCGCAGCTGGCGAGCGTGCTGTTCCGCTTTAGACCGGAAAACCGCGATACTGCGTTTGTTGCCTTGCTGAACCAGCGCATTGGCGACGTATTGCTGGCGTCCGGTAGCGCTAACGTTGGGGTAACGGAGGCGGATGGGGTGACTTGCCTGAAGCTGACGCTGCTGAACCCGACGGTATGCCTGGAGGACGTTAAAG
Organism: Kluyvera sp.; assembly: GCA_051656825.1. GTDB lineage: Bacteria > Pseudomonadota > Gammaproteobacteria > Enterobacterales > Enterobacteriaceae > Kluyvera. Next base: position 410 of record JBOFJM010000596.1, on the reverse strand, counting down.
TTCTGCTGGCAAGCGTGAAAGCGACGGCACAGCAACTACTCAGTGCCTAAAAAAGAGGTAAAAAATGGCTCCTGCGGGAGTCATGCCAGTCAGTTAAGCAACTGACTGGCTATTTTTATCCGCCTTCGGTATTGATAAGGCCTTTCTTTCACCGCTCCCGGAAAGGCTTTCTCCCTTCTTAGCGGTTTGCCCCAGACTCTCAATCGCTCTCATTAACTCCGGGATTCGACCAGCGCCTGATCAACAGGCATAAAAAATCCGGAAACGGGTGAGCATTTCCGGATTTTTACACAGCCACAGGATTGACAGACATAACCCCGTGAAGCGCCGTTATGTCATGCCTATCAGGCGACTGGTCGGGCGATAACGCTGCGTGTTTCCATGCGAACTTCCGCGATGGTGACATCAAT
>JBOFJM010000595.1:0-5206 GCA_051656825.1 Kluyvera sp. | reverse complement strand
ATGGACGAAATCAAACAGGTACATGCCGCGATTAACCCGGTAGAAACCCTGTTTGTGGTCGATGCAATGACCGGCCAGGATGCGGCAAATACGGCGAAAGCCTTTAACGAAGCGCTGCCGTTGACCGGTGTTGTGCTGACCAAAGTGGATGGCGATGCCCGTGGTGGTGCGGCGCTGTCGATTCGCCATATCACCGGTAAGCCCATCAAATTCCTCGGCGTGGGCGAGCAAACCGAAGCGCTGGAGCCGTTCCATCCGGATCGTATCGCGTCACGTATTCTCGGCATGGGCGACGTCCTGTCGCTTATCGAAGATATCGAGAGCAAGGTTGACCGCGCACAGGCTGAGAAGCTGGCGACCAAGCTGAAGAAGGGCGATGGTTTCGACCTGAACGACTTCTTAGAACAGCTTAAACAGATGAAAAACATGGGCGGCATGGCGAGCCTGATGGGCAAACTGCCGGGCATGGGCCAGATTCCTGACAACGTTAAATCGCAGATGGATGACAAAGTGCTGGTGCGCATGGAAGCCATTATCAACTCGATGACGCTGAAAGAGCGCGCGAAGCCGGAAATCATTAAAGGTTCCCGCAAGCGCCGTATTGCGCAGGGTTGTGGCTTGCAGGTGCAGGACGTAAACCGTCTGCTGAAGCAGTTTGATGATATGCAGCGCATGATGAAAAAAATGAAGTCGAAAGGCGGCATGATGAAAATGATGCGCGGAATGAAAGGCATGATGCCTCCGGGATTCCCGGGGCGTTGAGTGTTTTTGCAACATGGCCCGATTCCACAGATTAATTTGCCAACACGAAACAAATTGATTTTTGCTCAAAAATGAGTAAAATTTTCGGGCTTTTAATATGACACCGGGCCCCTTCCCTCGATGGGGCCCGGTTGTTCTATTCACACAAGAGGATGTTATGGTAACTATTCGTTTAGCTCGTCACGGCGCTAAAAAGCGTCCGTTCTACCAGGTTGTTGTTACTGACAGCCGTAACGCACGCAATGGTCGCTTCATCGAGCGCGTTGGTTTCTTCAACCCGATCGCTTCTGCATCGGAAGAAGGTACCCGTCTGGACCTGGACCGCATTGAGCACTGGGTTGGCCAGGGCGCAACTATCTCTGATCGCGTATCTGCGCTGATCAAAGAAGCTAAGAAAGCAGCTTAATCTGTCACGGTGGTCATGATGAGCAAGCAACACACCGCACAAGCACCTGTTGATCCGATCGTATTGGGGAAAATGGGTTCTTCCTACGGTATCCGTGGTTGGCTCAGAGTGTTTTCCTCCACCGAAGACGCCGAAAGCATTTTTGACTATCAGCCCTGGTTAATCCAGAAGGCGGGTCAGTGGCAGACCGTTGAGCTGGAAAGCTGGCGCTACCACAATCAGGATATCGTCATTAAGCTGAAAGGCGTTGACGATCGCGATGCCGCGAATCTGCTGACGAACTGCGAAATTGTCGTAGATTCCTCGCAGTTACCGGCGCTGGAAGATGGAAGCTATTACTGGAAAGACCTGATGGGCTGCCAGGTAGTGACTACGGAAGGCTACGGTCTCGGTAAAGTCATCGATATGATGGAAACCGGGTCGAATGACGTTCTCGTCATTAAGGCAAACCTGAAAGATGCATTTGGTATCAAGGAGCGGTTGGTTCCGTTCCTCGATGGGCAGGTTATCAAGAAAGTCGATCTCGCTACTCGTACTATCGAAGTAGATTGGGATCCTGGTTTTTAAACCACCGGATAAACGGTAAAAGACGGCGCTATGTGGATTGGCATAATTAGCCTGTTTCCTGAAATGTTCCGCGCAATTACCGATTACGGGGTAACTGGTCGGGCAGTAAAAAATGGCCTGCTGAGCATCCAGAGCTGGAGTCCTCGTGATTTCACGCATGACCGGCACCGTACCGTGGACGATCGTCCTTACGGCGGCGGACCGGGGATGTTAATGATGGTGCAACCTTTACGGGACGCCATTCATGCAGCAAAAGCCGCGGCAGGTGAAGGCGCGAAGGTGATTTATCTGTCACCTCAGGGACGCAAGCTTGATCAAGCGGGCGTCAGCGAACTGGCCACGAATCAAAAGCTGATTCTGGTATGTGGTCGCTATGAAGGGATAGATGAGCGCGTAATTCAGACCGAAATTGATGAAGAATGGTCAATCGGCGATTACGTTCTCAGCGGTGGTGAGCTACCGGCAATGACGCTTATTGACTCTGTTTCTCGGTTTATTCCGGGGGTTCTGGGTCATGAAGCATCAGCAATCGAAGATTCGTTTGCTGAAGGGTTGCTGGACTGTCCACACTATACCCGCCCTGAAGTGTTAGAAGGGATGGAAGTACCGCCAGTCCTGCTGTCGGGGAACCATGCCGAGATACGTCGCTGGCGTTTGAAGCAGTCGCTGGGCCGCTCCTGGCTTAGAAGACCTGAACTTCTGGAAAACCTGGCTCTGACTGAAGAGCAAGCAAGGTTGCTGGCGGAGTTCAAAAAGGAACACGCACAACAGCAACATAAACATGATGGGCAAGCGTAACACGCTCCCGATATATCAGTTTACCCAGGATAAGAGATTAAATTATGAGCAACATTATTAAGCAACTTGAACAAGAACAGATGAAGCAGGACGTACCTTCCTTCCGTCCGGGTGATACCGTGGAAGTGAAAGTATGGGTTGTTGAAGGTTCCAAAAAACGTCTGCAGGCATTTGAGGGCGTGGTTATCGCTATTCGTAGCCGCGGTCTGCACTCTGCATTCACTGTTCGTAAAATTTCCAACGGCGAAGGCGTTGAGCGTGTCTTCCAGACTCACTCTCCGGTAGTTGACAGCATTGCTGTTAAACGTCGTGGTGCTGTGCGTAAAGCTAAACTGTACTACCTGCGTGAACGTACTGGTAAGTCTGCTCGTATCAAAGAGCGTCTTAACTAAGATTCGCGTAAGCGACATCCTGTTAGAAAAGGGCTGGCCGAAAGGCTGGCCCTTTTTTTATCAGCTCTAAGTCATCTTCCCGGGAGGCAGTGATTGTCTCAGTGAGGTTATCGCCTGAAGGAATTTCATGTCAGAAAATTTCTGCTTACTCACACAGTAAGAAGGTAATCACTGACATGATCTGTGATAGAAGTTCAGTACGTATGTTTTAGAGTTATAAATACCAATTGGTGTGGATGTCTAAATATCGCTACAAAATTATTATGGGCACAGTCAGAAAAGAGGTTTGCCGCTCAATTTCAATATTAATGGGCATCTGATGAGAGGCCTGCTATTTACTAGGGGATTAATCAGATTTTTTGATGTCATTATTTATAGTGATCTTAAAAAAACAATCTTTCACTAGATATATATTGAGTATAGAGCGTGGTGTTTTTTAGGTTTTGATATTTAAATAATAATGAAAAATATATTATATAGAGTAGGGAGAAGCCCCCCTACATATCATTTAAAATTATCGGATTATGGCTTTCTTTATTTTAAGAGTACCAGTGGTAAGGATATTAGTGAGTTGAATTATAGCAAGTCCAATTAGTAGTGATAGCATTAAATTAATAGAGAATATTATTATCAATTTATAAATGTATGGCACGTTTATATGTGGAATAACATAATAAATCAATGATGAACTAACACCTTGCGACATGTAGAAGAATAGTGAGTTCCTACCAATGTAAGTCAAGAATGATTTGCTTTTTAAGCCAATTCCATATAATACTAAAAATAAAGATATAAATGATGCTAGAACGTATGGGAGACCGACGGGGAATTTGTAACTCTGTAAGTTTATTGCATTATGATCAAAGTGATAAATTAAGAATAGCAATATCCCTGAGGTTACAGAAAGTATTGGTAGTAGTTTGTTGTTTTTATATTTGTAAAACATAAATCCAATCAAAATACAGCTTGTGTAAAATAATGCCTTGTCCAGCCCTGAACCAAGGAAAAACAGATTGTCTGGAACTGATTTATAAAATCTAATTATGAAATAAGTTAATGACAGGAGTAAAAAAAGCCACTTTGAAAAGATATTAAAATATTTGATTATAGAAAATAAAATTATGCATACACAGTAAACAGGTACAAACCAATAGGAACCATCAACAACTGGAAAGATTGGTGTAATTGCATTCTGTAGCGTTAAAGCTGATAGAATATACTCTATTTTTGAGTTTCCAGTGGCTATATTTACTATAAACACAAAAACAGTAAAATAGCTTATTAGTTTATATATTTGTTTAGCTGGGTTAAAATTCTCCGTCATTGATGCAGCCATACCCGTTAACAGGAAAAATAACGGAACATCTATGAATAACGCTATGTTTCTTATATATTCCGGTACATAACTATAACCACTCCAGAAAACGGTATGGATAAATACCACTGATAATGTTACCAAACCTCTTATATTATCAATGTAATAATCTCTGGTCATTTAAATTTCCGAGCTATGAAAATCTTGTATCATATGGAAGTTTTTTATATTACGCAACAATTCCTATTGTCAGTTGTACATTGAATCTATGACGCATCGAACAGCCGCCAGTAAATGCATTATGTTGAATAACTAATCGTTATTAACCTCTAAAAAAGGTTGTATATAGTTACGTTTTTTTTGTAACTTATTAATATTTATTGATTTTGTTTGGATGTTTACGGTTTGTGTCAAGGTGGTGATGAAATTTAGATTTTTGCTTTCTTTTTGCTAATATTTTAGAAATGAGCGATTTACAATGTCCCTCATCCATCGGGAGAGCGGGATGACGGCAAAAATATTCAACCTATCAGCACAAAAACAGCGAGCCGCGTGGCTTGCGCTGTTTGCTATGGCGTTGATTATCATCGCTCCGTTGGTTTCTACTTCGCTGCAACAATCGCCGATGGGCGCTATGGCGGGTATGCACCATGAGATGAGTATGTCGATGCCGGTGCATCACTCTATGCCTGAGAGTATGCCTGTCGGTCATAGTGAGGCTTGCGGTTACTGTGTCCTGTTAATTCATGTACCGGGTTTGATGCTAGCGCTGTGCGTCTTGCTGTGTGCAATGTTGCTGCGAGTGGCTGCCCCGCCGTTGCCGCTGCTGATAACCCATTGGCGTTATTTTCCCTGGCTGTTTCCTGATACCCGCGCTCCACCGTCGTTGTCTGCTTTATCCGCTTAAAACTATAAATAACGCACTTGCGTTACACCTCTTTTTGCACGAATAAAGGAAGAGTATTA
>JBOFJM010000594.1:0-2430 GCA_051656825.1 Kluyvera sp. | reverse complement strand
GAGCCGAACTGCGGATCTTCCAGGTAAGGCAGCGCTTTCGAGGTGTTCGGTAAAGCAGCAGACTGCAACAGCCCAGAGATAACCGGATCCTCGTCGGTCAACAGGCCTGCATCGCGCAGAATTTTTTCCCCGCTTTACTCAGCGGTACGCCGCGCTCCAGCCCAACAGGTACGATACCTTCCTTCACATTCATCAGGAAATTAACCAGTTTTGCCGACTCTTGTGGGTAGCGCGTGTTTTTACTGATAGACAGCATCAGCGCAGTTTTATTGAACTGACCGGCATCCTTCGCGCCTTCACGCATCGGATAAGGCCCCATGACCAGATCTTTGGGGTTGCTGAGGTTTTGTGATTGCGCTGGGTACAGCACGTTCCAGTTATAAATGCCGCCCCATTCACCGTTAATCCACGGCTTCATTTCGTAAGCCACGCCCTTACCGAATGACGCTGTTGTGCGGGCATCGGGGATCGTATGAGAATCAACCAGTTGGCGATAAAAAGTGAACGCTTCCACTAAATCGGCATGATCCCAGCCAAGTTTGCGGGCTTTTTCATCCACCATCGGTTTTTGATTGCCCTGGTATACGTAGGAGTTGAACAACAGCAGGGCATCTTGTTCGGTGAGGATCAGCGGAAAATACTTATCGCCCAGTTTTTGTTTAAACACCGGGCCGGCTTTTAACAGCTCCTCCCAGGTGTTTGGCAGCGCGACCCCGGCTTTTTTCCATGTCGCTGAGTTGTAATAAAACAGCATCACATTAGCGGAAACGGGAATGGCATTCACCTTGCCGTTGACCGTGGTACTGGCGAGCGACTCCGGCGAATATTGCTCAAGGCCAATCGGTTGACGGAGCGTGTTGAGGTCATAAAAACCGTCGCCGGTTTTCGACAGCAGCGTTAGCCAGTTCCAGTTGGTCTGGATAACATCGGCCTCGGTATTACTGTTAATTTGCGTGGTCAGACGGGAATAGAAACCGTCCCAACCGGTATATTCCGCCTTCACTTTGATATTAGGATATTGCGCTTCAAAGGCTTCCAGGGCCTTGAGCGTAGCCTGGTTGCGCGCTTTACCGCCCCACCATGCAAAACGGAGTTCCACCTGATCGGCACTATGCGCGATGGGCATAGCACCAAAACTGCAACAGGCAAGCAGGAACAGAGTTGACTTTCTCATGGATGAATCCTCCGTGTAACAGTATTAGCGGCGCTGGCGACGAAACGTTGTCAGGCCTTTCACTAACTGCATTTCCTGCTCGCACCACGGCTTACCTTCTGGCGTCAGAACATCATGGAACCAGATCGATTGAGGATTAGGGTGATTTTTATTAACGCCGGTCCAGGGGATCCACGTCTGCGTTTTGCCTTGCACCAGTCCCCACTGATAACAGCCGGTGTCAAAAGCGCTAAATAGCGGCAGTTGCTCGCTAAATACGCCATCCATATGACGCGCCAGCCATTCGGTGCACAGCACCGGGCGGTGGCGTTGGGTCAGGCTTTCCAGCACGCGCAACTGGCACGCAGCGGTGTTGTAGTTGTGGTAGGTGATAATATCTGACAACGCCATAGCCGCGACATCAATGGGGTGTTCGAGAGTGCCGTATTGATTATGATCGATATGCCAGGCGCCAACGGTCAGCGGCTGCGTTGGCCCTACATCACGTGCCCAGCCAAAGGTGGCGACCATCAGTTCAAGGGCGAAGCCTTCCAGCGCTTCGTCAAACTCCATTGATTCTGTCGCTGAAAGGTTAATTCCACGGTTGCCCGGCTCATTGTAGAGATCCCAAATAGTAATGCGTTCATCATCTTTAAATCGCGTCAGGACATCGCGAACGTAGGCTTCAACGCGTGGCCATTGTGCACTGTCCATCACGATAGCGCGGCCAGGGCTGGCAGCGGCCTGGCTGTTATGTACACCTTCGCGTGGCGCTTTTTGCGGGCCGAGATAGGGTTCATCGCCGGAGAAACCGCAGTCGTCCATCAGCGTGAGCATGACCTGAATTTGGTTCTTCGCCGCCAGGCTAAGAAAGGTATTAATACGTTCCAATAGGCCATCGCGATCGGCTTCCCAGACGATAAACGGCAGATTGGTGCGCAGCGCGTTGTAGCCGTAGTCATGTGCCCAGCCGAGTTCTTGATCGATTGTGGCGACATCAAAGGTTTCGGCCTGCCACATTTCCGTCCAGTTGACCGCGCTACGCGGTAAATAGTTAAACCCGCAGGCCCAACCGTGTTGTTGATACCATGCCTGAGCTTGTGCTTCGTTCCATTGCGAGTGCATATCATTTCTCCATTGCTAATAATTATTAGCTAATATTTATTAACTAGTGAGCGATACGCAATCTTAAAGCGGCTAATATGCCGAGTTGTTCACAAAAAAACGCATGATATCTGTGCTATAGTCGGCGGCGACAAGGAGCAAACATGCCTAAA
>JBOFJM010000593.1:0-2763 GCA_051656825.1 Kluyvera sp. | reverse complement strand
CTAAAAGGTTCAACAGACAATACGCCGCTCGATGAACGCCAACCAATCGCTATTCACCGCAATAATTTTAACGCCGTGCTGGAACAGGCCGGAATTACCCGCAGTTTCACCACCGCTTCCGCGCTCGGCGAGCATCCTGACGCGCGGATGGATATCACGCTGAAAGTGCAGTCCCTGGCCGACCTCACGCCAGACAACATCGCCGCTCAAGTGCCCGAAATGAAAAAAATGCTGGAGTTACGCGAAGCACTGGTCGCCCTGAAAGGGCCGATGGGCAACATGCCTGCTTTTCGCGCGCAGCTTAAGGCCTTACTGGATAACGAAGAAAGCCGTGAGCAACTGATTGCGGAGTTGGGCCTTGCTGGCCGGAAATAATTTTGTATAAGGATTTCAGTATGTCAGATACCTCATTACAGGCAGAACTCACCCCTGTCGCCATTGCCGATGCCCCTTCTCTGCTGGATGCAGTGATGGCGCAAACACGTTTTAAACCGGAATCAGAAAGCTACGACATCGCCCGCCAGGGGGTAGCCGCATTTATTACCGCTCTGTTGCAGGATGATAACGAGGCCGAGTCTGTCGATATTCTCGCCGTCAATGCCATGATTGCTGACATTGATGAACGTACTGGCCGCCAGATGGATCTTATTCTCCACGCACCAGAGTTTCAGGAACTGGAGTCATTTTTACGCTCGCTGAAACTGCTGGTTGATCATGCCGATCCACGCGAAAACATCAAAATTCATCTGATGCACGCTACCAAAGAGGAGTTGCTGGACGATTTCGAGTTTGCCCCAGAAATTACGCAATCCGGCTTTTATCGGCAGGTTTACTCCAGTGGCTTTGGACAATTTGGTGGCGAACCTATTGCCGCCGTCATTGGTAACTACGCTTTCGAAAATACCGCCGCAGATATGAAACTGCTGAAATATATCAGTGCGGTCAGCGCAATGGCCCATGCTCCGTTTCTGTCTTCCGTAGCGCCAGAGTTTTTTGGGCTGGAATCGTTCACCGAACTGCCAGGAATTAAAGACGTGGCGGCCATTTTTGAAGGCCCAGCCTATACCAAATGGCGCTCTCTGCGAGACTCGGACGATGCCAGAAATTTAGGTCTGACAGCACCACGTTTTCTGCTGCGCCATCCGTATTCTCCGGGTGAAAACCCAGTAAAAAGCTTTAACTATCGCGAAAACGTCAGCCGCAACCATGAGCACTATCTCTGGGGCAATACCGCATTTTTACTGGCGGCCAATATGGCTGAAAGTTTTGTATCAACCCGCTGGTGCCCGAATATCGTCGGCCCACAGAGCGGTGGCGCGGTAAAAGATTTACCCGTGCATTTATATGAGTCTATGGGCCAGCTTCAGGCCAAAATCCCGACCGAAATCCTCATTACTGACCGCCGGGAATATGAGCTGGCAGAACAGGGATTTATCACCCTGACCATGCGTAAAGGTTCTGATAATGCGGCTTTTTTCTCTGCTAACTCCGTACAGAAACCCAAAACTTTCCCTAATACAACAGAAGGGAAAGAGGCGGAAACCAACTACAAACTGGGCACACAACTTCCCTATCTTTTTGTGATTAATCGCTTAGCGCATTACGTCAAAGTTCTGCAACGCGAACAACTGGGTTCATGGAAAGAGCGTGGGGATCTGGAGCGCGAGCTAAACACCTGGATACGCCAGTATGTCGCAGACCAGGAAAATCCGCCTTCTGAAGTGCGCAGCCGTAAACCGCTACGTCAGGCGAAGATTGAAGTCACAGATGTAGAGGGTGAACCAGGCTGGTATCAGGTCGGGATCAGCGTGCGTCCACACTTCAAATACATGGGCGCTAGCTTTGAACTCTCGCTGGTCGGGCGTCTGGACAGGGAATAATCATCATGACGGGACGGGAAAGCAGTCTGTTTGATCGCATCTGTGAAGCCGCGAATACCATTTCGCATCCGCAGGAAGCGCTGCTGTATTCGGTACGCAATAACCTGCGCAATGTGCTCAACACCCGTTCCGGTAGTTGTTACGGTTCCCCGGCGCTGGGGATTGTGGATTTTAATGACGATCGGGCTGCGGATTCAATTCCCCTGCGCGAAAGAGCGGTTCTGGCTATCAAAAACTGTATTTTGCGCTACGAGCCACGGATTTCGGATGTTGTCGTCACCGCTGCCGCCGAGGAAAGCCATGCACCGATGGATCTACGCTTCCATATTGTGGCACAGGTGAATTTTAGCGACCTCAGAGAGGTTCTGGAGTTTGACATCCTGCTGGATAACCACCAGCACTGGCGAGTGGAGCCCCTCTGATGGCCTTCGAAGAACGCTACTACCATGAAGAGTTGGATTATTTACGCCAGCTTGGCAAAGTGTTGGCGCAAGAAAAACCTCATCTGGCTCGTTTTCTGTCAGAAAAAGAGGGGGACCCGGATGTTGAACGTCTGCTGGAAGCTTTCGCCTTCCTTTCTGGTGGTCTGCGGCAAAAGCTGGAAGACGAGTTCCCGGAGTTTACGCATGGTCTAATCAACATGCTGTGGCCCAATTATCTGCGCCCAGTACCGTCAATGACCGTGATTGAATATCAGCCAGCTGCGGCACAACTCTCTGCCCCAATTCAGGTTTGCCGCGATGAGTTAATCAGTTCCGACGTGTCGCGCACGGCATCATCGGGGCGCAAGATTTTGGCGGAAAACAATACCTCGTCACTTCCCGTCTGCCACTTCACTCTGGCGCATGACATCTGGCTGCAATCCTTAGCAATTCGGGATGTG
>JBOFJM010000592.1:0-3416 GCA_051656825.1 Kluyvera sp. | reverse complement strand
GTCCTCAAAATTGAACAAAACATTGAAGAAGCGACCTATATCAAACAGCGCCGAGATTCACTCCTCAACGCACGCCATGCTGAACCTGAAATTCCGCTAAGTCTTAAAGAGCACATCCAACTCAAAGACCATCAGCGTGAAGGTGTGGCCTGGCTCCAGCAACTCTTCCTTCGTTCACCACAGGAAACGGCGGGTTGCCTGCTAGCCGATGATATGGGGCTGGGGAAAACGCTGCAGATCCTGAGCTTTCTGGTCTGGTTTATTGAAAAATTCCCTGATGAGCCACCAAGCCTCATCGTTGCCCCCGTTTCTCTTTTGGATAACTGGGAACGTGAGCTGGACAATTTCTTCTACACTGCCGGAATTCCTGTGATGAAATTATATGGTGACACCATTAAAGCGGTGAAATACCCGAAACAGGCTATTCCTGCTCATCTGCAATCTCAGGGGATCAAAAATCTGCTCAAACCCGGCTGGCAGGGTGAGGCGAAAATAATTCTGACAACCTACGAAACGCTTCGCGATCAGGAGTTCTCACTGGCCCGCCAGCCATGGTCCATCATGGTCTGCGACGAGGCACAAAAAATAAAGAACCCAGCAGCATTGATTACCCATGCCGCCAATGCGATACAAGCTAGGTTTAAAGTGGCATGCACCGGCACTCCTGTCGAAAACACGCTTGTAGACCTGTGGAGCCTCTTTGATTTCGCTCAGCCTGGTCTGTTAGGGGCGCTCAACGAATTTGGCAAACACTATGTTCGCCCTATCGAGAACGAAGCAGGCCGTGATACAGAACGACTGGAAAGTTTACGGGACTTGATTGAATCACAGACATTACGCAGAACCAAAGAAGAGGTCGCGCGCGATCTGCCGCAAAAAATTGAAGTCACCAGTTGTAAACAACTACCGTTCTCCGGCCCTCAAAAGCAACTCTACCTTTCTTCGATTGCCAACTGGCAACAGCAGCAGGCACTCAGTGAGGGGATGCAGCAGGCGGGCGCAGGGATGTTGGGGCTATTACATCGGCTCAAACTCATTTGTGCGCATCCGGCAGTGGTTAACCCGGAACCTCGCTACCAGGAAGGCTCGCCAAAACTCAACTGGATGCTGAAAACGCTGGATGAAATTAAGCACACCAGCAAAGACAAAGTTATTATCTTTACTGAACTGCGCGATCTCCAAAGAGAAATCCAGCATGCTGTCCAGCAGCGTTTTGGATTCCGTCCGGTGATAATCAACGGTGATACCAGCACGAAAAGTCAGAGCCAGAACAGCCGCCAGCGATTGATTGACGATTTCCAGGCCCAACCCGGCTTCGGCGTAATTATTCTCTCTACAGTCGCCGTTGGCTTTGGGGTTAACGTTCAGAAAGCCAACCACGTTATTCATTTCACCCGCTGCTGGAATCCGGCAAAAGAAGATCAGGCAACTGACCGCGCTTACCGTATCGGTCAAACAAAAGATGTGTATGTCTATTACCCGACGGTAAGAGACGCTGAAATCACAACGTTTGAAGAAACGCTAGACGAACTCCTTCAGCGCCGCCGGGCATTGGCCAGGGATATGTTGTGCTCAACACCGGACCTGAGCAGTACTGATTTTGAAAACATTTTAAAAGGGGCATAACCGCTCAAATTTCGCACTGAAAATATGTTTAGGTCCATTTCAAAGCCAAAAGCTGTTGCTGACCACCTTCACAAGAGGGGGGTTAATGCAGGGATAAAAACGGAACAAATACTGACCGAGCTGTTGTGCGAACTGGTCTGGTATTTCACGGCAGGACTCAAAGCCCCGCGCTGGCTGCGCACCGCCAATAGCGTGAAATTTATCGGCGAGGTGGCTGTATGACACAACAGGACTGGCACCCCGCCGACATTATCGCCGCGCTGAAAAAGCGGGGAACGTCTCTGGCGGCGCTTTCCCGCAAGGCGCTGCGCTGGAACACGCCTTACCTGTCGCAAAACAACGTGATGGCAAATTGATCGACAAACCCGATCTCAAAACAGCGATGGAACACTGGCACAAACAGGCGGCTAAAGTCTGGCTGACGGGCGAATGTTCCCCACACTCGCTGCGTTATGCGTGGGCGCTGGGTGAAACAGGTGTACGGCTACCGCTGGAAAGAGGAATAACGGCTTTCATGACTGACGCGGAATAATGCGTTAAGCCGTAACGACGGCGGTATCTCTGATGCCCCCTCTGTACCGGATAAGGTTCAGGGGGCGAGCCAGTTTTGATGGCGCAAAATCAGACAACGATAATGTATCTGGCGCAAATGCTCATAGCACATCCCTGGATAAACTAGCTGCACCACAAAGGGAAAGGGCATAAAGGTTTTAAGGGTAACAGCGCCTTACCGGAAAAGGCCAAACCTGAAGGGCCGGTACTGCCGCAGGCCTGAATATTTATGGGAGTAGAATATGCGTTTTGTTGCTCACTCCATTACCCAGCGCATACAGCCAGGCACCACACGGTGGTATTTTCCCAATCTGCATAAGCCACTGTTTATTAACTGACCGCATTTATCTTCATAGCCGCGACAACACATCCTGGGCTAGCGCGCTCATAGGCAGCCATACCATGTTAAACAAGTACACGGGAGGAGAAATAAGGTGATTTTTATGAAAGGGAATTTCGTAACTTATTGATTTCATGGTGCGATAATAGGAGTCTAACCTACGACCTTCGCATTACGAAAATAAAAAACATCAATTTTCCCGCATATCTATACATCTCAATAAGCATCATAAAGATATTAAAAATCATATAATTAAACAAAAAATCCATCTTATATTGTTCCATCGAATTTCGCTCTATACAATGCTAAACAAGTACGCCAGCAAGTACGCGAGATGAGGTCAAAAATGGCAATATTGATAACCCAGGACAGACAAGTCGCAAACCTGGCTCCCCCTGAAGGAAAAAGTCGGATAGCCGTCAGCGTCAAATCAAAAGCAGGTTCCGGCTTGTCTGTCGAATCCCGTTCCGGGAGTCAAACAAAGAGCTGGATTTACCGCCCTTACCTCAACGGAAAACAGATCAAAATAACGTTAGGCTCCTACCCTGCAATGACCTTAGCTCAGGCGCGTGAAGCACATGCAGACGCGCTGGCACTGGTTAAACAAGGTATTGATCCACGTTATGCACGAAAAACGGAAAAACAGCAAAATGAACAAATGCCGATTTTTTCACAATTATGGAAAAACTGGCTGGCATTCCGGGAAACCAATAAACCCATTGGGGCGCGTACTCTGGTTGATTATGAGGGAACGTATCGCCGCCATCTGGAGAAAGGTTTAGGTTCAGTACGCATCTGCGACCTGTCCAGAGCCTACATTTATGAACATCTCATACGGATCAGAAAGACCAGCGCCGAAGGTGTCCGCAAGGGACTTATTCTTCTCAATATGACGCTT
>JBOFJM010000591.1:0-5633 GCA_051656825.1 Kluyvera sp. | reverse complement strand
GGGTGATATGCAGGCACAGTTCAGCGGCGAAACCCTGACACTGTTGCAGGTGTGGAGCCACGACGACTTCCGGCGCGTGCAGGAGAATCTCATTGGTCACCTGGTCACCCAAAAACGCCTGAAGCTTTCGCCAACGCTGTTTATCGCCACGTTAGACAGTGAACTGGACGTCATTTCGGTGTGCAATTTGACCGGTGAAGTGGTCAAAGAGACGCTGGGAACACCTAAACGTCTGCCTCTGGCCTCATCCCTTGCGAGTTTCCTGAGCCAGCTTGAGCCTAATCTGTAAGCTCGATTGCCCATCATCTTGTGAGAGAACTCTTACACGGGTTGTGAGAGATCGCCAGAATATAAGTAAGACACTCCTCCCGATGAATTTCAAATATCTTTTAATTTCAGTGTTATAAATAAATTTATTAATAATTCCCTGACAAGATCCCCTTAAGTGTTTGCCTGAAGGGGGCTTGTAAGACGAGGCGGAATAGCGGATTCTATCTCCATCGACAGGGAGTCGTGCAGTGAAGTGAACATCAGGATGATGGCACTTCATAGGACACACCGGGAAGGTGCTACAAGGAAAGGCTTCAGGACGAAGCGAAAGGATAACGCAGGACGCGTTGAAGGACACCTCCAGGACGGAGAATGAGAGCCAGACAGGATATCTGGTGGATCAGGAAGATCAGGATACACTCAAGGATTGAGTGAAATCACATCGGGGTGGTGTGAGCAGGATGCAACCGTTTATGGACGAACAGGTCAGGAGACCACAGGAAAAGTTGTCACGGACGAGCAGGGAGCACCAAAAGTAGCTGGATTGCTGCGAAACGAAACCGGGAGCACTGTTTTTACAGTGCTCCCTTTTTTTGTTTCCCGTTAACTAGTGGTATCCTGCGCCCGATTTTGTTTCCTCTGAGGTTCTCATGACACACCACGACCGCTTACGCGACCAACTACTGCTCATTGAAACGCTGCTTCGCCAGCATCAACACTGGCAGGACACCGCGCCGCACGACAGCGCTTTTGCCAGCGATCAGCCGTTCTGCATGGATACGCTGGAGCCGCTAGAGTGGCTACAGTGGGTGCTCATTCCACGTATGCATCAACTGCTGGATAGCGAAATGCCGCTGCCGAAAGATTTTGCCATCGCGCCGTACTATGAAATGGCGCTAGACGCCGCGCACCCTATGCGCGCGATTATTCTGCCGCCGTTAGAACAACTGGATGCGTTTTTTGCAGGCGACACCCACTGATGCTGGAAATCATTTACCAGGACGAATGGCTGGTCGCGGTCAACAAGCCCTCTGGCTGGCTGGTACACCGCAGTTGGCTCGACCGCGATGAAAAAGTGGTGGTGATGCAAACCGTGCGCGACCAGATTGGGCAGCACGTTTTTACCGCGCACCGCCTTGACCGTCCTACCTCCGGCGTTCTACTGATGGGGTTGTCCAGCGAAGCGGGCCGTCTGCTGTCGCAGCAGTTTGAACAGCACCAAATGCAGAAACGCTACCATGCGATTGTGCGCGGTTGGCTGACAGACGATGCTGTACTCGACTACCCATTAGTTGAGGAACTGGACAAAATTGCCGATAAATTTGCTCGTGAAAACAAAGATCCACAGCCTGCGGTAACTCATTATCGCGGCCTGGCGACAGTTGAAATGCCGGTTGCCACCGGGCGTTATCCTACCACTCGCTATGGGCTGGTGGAGTTGGAACCTAAAACGGGGCGTAAGCATCAGTTACGACGCCATTTGGCGCATCTTCGTCACCCGATTATTGGTGATAGCAAGCATGGTGACCTGCGACAGAACCGCAGCGCGGCGGAACATTTTGGTTGCCAGCGCCTGATGCTACACGCCAGCCAACTGTCCTTAACGCACCCGTTTACCGGCGAACCGCTGACGATTCGCGCCGGATTGGATGATGTCTGGATGCAAGCGTTATCACATTTCGGCTGGCGCGGGCTTCTCCCCGATAATGAAAGGGTTGAGTTTGTTGCCGACTGCGGTCAGGATGAAGCTATCCAGAAGTAAACAGGGAGTTAAATTATGGCTGAAGTAGGGATTTTTGTTGGCACGATGTACGGTAACTCGCTGTTGGTTGCCGAAGAAGCCGAAACTATTCTGACCGGTCTTGGTCACCAGGCGAAAGTCTTTGAAGACCCGCTGGTTGCCGATTGGGAAAGCTACACCGGTAAGTATATTTTGGTGGTTACGTCCACGACCGGGCAGGGCGATTTGCCCGACAGCATCGTGCCGTTGTTTAACGATCTCCAGGATATGTATCAGCCGCATCTGCGCTACGGCGTTATTGCGCTGGGCGATAGCACTTACGCCAATTTCTGCGGCGGCGGTAAGCGGTTTGACGCCTTATTGCAGGAGCAAGGTGCGCAGCGCATTGGTGAGATGCTGATGATTGATGCCACCGAAGACCCCGAGCCAGAAAGCGTTTCTAACCCGTGGGTTGAGCAGTGGGCGACACTGCTTAAATAAATCCCTACCGATATGGCATTGCCGTGCCGTTGGCAATGCCTGATGGCGCTGCGCTTATCAGGCCTACAGGGGTTTGTATGCCAACATTTGGCATGGGATTGGTGTCTTGCCTGATGGTGCTGCGCTTATCAGGCCTACGCGGGTTTGTACGCCAACATTTGCAATGGTTCGTTGTAGGCCGGATAAGGCGTTTACGCCGCCATCCGGCAGGATAGCGGCGCGACCTTTACCCCAACATTTTCTTCGTTTCGCGGGTCACATTATCCATTTCATCCAGCAACTCTAGCAGTTCTGGCTCTAACTCTCCTGCCGAAGTACCGCTACGCAACTGGCCTTCAATGAGTTGGCACAGGTGCTTCAAGCGTGGAACGCCGCTGTAGCCGCAGCTACCGTGCAGTTTATGGATGGCATCAACCAGGTTTTCCGGCTCTTCCCCCACCAACTGTTCTTCCACTTTATTACGCACTTCGGGCAGGAAAGCGATTAGCATTTGCAGCATTTCACGCGCCAGATCGGGTTTATAAGCCGCCTGGCGTAGCGCTAACTGCCAGTCTAGCGTGGCGTTGAGGTCAATCGGCGGCTCCACCGACTCATGCTGTTGCGGGCGTGGTGGCAGGTTCACCCCAGGTTTGTAGCGCAACAGCAAATCACGCAGCCGGTTCTCTTCGATAGGTTTCGCCAGATAATCGTTCATCCCGGCGGTCAGCAGTTTTTCCCGCTGCCCGGCAAGGGCATGGGCGGTGACCGCAATCACCGGAGTCTGCTGTTGGTGCGGAAGCTGGCGAATTAACTCACAGGCGCGGATGCCGTCGATATCCGGCATTTGGATATCCATCAGAATCAGATCGAATTTCATCTGCTTTGCGTATTCGATGGCCTGTTTCCCGCTTTCGCACAGCTCGACGTGCTGCACCTGATCGTCGAGTAACGCGCCGATTAACTTCAGGTTCGCCGGATTATCGTCCACTGCCATCACCGTCATCGGCAGGCGATGATCGGCATCGGGAAGCTCCGGTAACGACGGCGTACTGTGGCTAAATTCCAGCAATACCGGCAGCAAACGGGTTACGGTGAGTGTTTTCAGCAGGCAGGCGGCTGCGCCATTTTTCTTCAATGCTTCGGCATCCACCTGAGCATGGCAAGGCAACGCCAGTACCAGGTGATCGGTCATCGCCATCGCGGCAATCAGTTTGTCACGATGAATACTCAAATCGCGCACCGAAACCGGCACGGCAACCAGTAAAATATCGTAAGTCTCGACAGGCAACGCGGCGAGACTGACTGAATAAATCACTTCCAGCGGCGTGGCCGCCAGAATATCCAGGGTTGCCTGTGCCGCAGCGGCGTTGGCCTCTACGTAGGCAATACGTTTGCCAATCAGGCTGCGAGTATCTGGGCCGTCGGAAATGACGTGCGGGTTCAGGTCGAGATTAATACTAAACCAGAAGGTAGAGCCACGGTTTGGCTGGCTATGGAAGGAGATATCGCCGCCCATTTCGCGCACCAGTTTCTGCGTGATAACCAGCCCCAACCCCGTACCGCCGTGGCGGCGGGAAATACTGGCGTCGGCCTGGCGGAACGCCTGGAACAGACGAGACTGATCGCGCTCCGGGATGCCGATGCCGGTATCCCGGATCTGCACTTCAATTTGCACTTTGTTATTGCTGATGGCGCGTTGCTCAACCAGCACATCGATATTGCCGTTTTCCGTAAACTTGATGGCGTTACCCACCAGGTTAGTGATCACTTGTTGCAGACGCAGCGGGTCGCCGATGACGTTATCCGGCACGTCGTTTTTAATCGTTAGCGTCAGCTCCAGCCCTTTATCGTGGGCGGAGTGCGCCAGCAGTGTCACCACTTCGTCCAGCGAGTTACGCAGGGGGAATGGAATGCTTTCTAACAGCAGTTTACCGGCTTCCAGTTTGGATAAGTCGAGGACATCATTGATGATAGCCAGCAGGTTGTTTGCCGACCGCTCAATGGTGTTCAAATGGTCGCGCTGAGTGGGGTTCAACTCACTTTTCAGCGTCAGACGGGTAAAGCCGATAACGCCGTTAAGCGGGGTACGCAGCTCGTGCGACATATTGGCAAGGAATTCGGATTTAATCCGCGCCGCTTCCTGCGCGCGCTTTTTAGCGAGATCCAGCTCGACGTTCTGGATTTCCATCTGTTCGAGGGTTTCGCGTAAATCCGAGGTCGCCTGATCAACGTTGTGCTGCATCTCCTCGTGGTAGGCGGCAAGGGACATCGCCATCGAGTTGATCCCGTTTTTCAGCATATCGAGCTCGCCCAGCATAAAACCTTCAACGCGGCTATCAAGCTGCCCCCGGCGTATTCGGTCAACGGTATTCACCATGTTGCGAATCGGCCCTGTCACATCTTGCATTAGCCGCCAGCCGAAGATTAGCTCGATGGCAATACAGAACAACATCATCACACTGGAGATGAATATTTCTTTGTACTGCTGTAGGCGTACTGATTTGAGATCCAGCTCCAGCGCCACGTAACCGAGCATATTGACCGGTGTTTTGGCGTCTGATTGAGGAGACTCATCCGGCGAATAATGTTCTGAGATAATGGGTGTTCGCAGGATCATTATATCGCCGTGGCGTGATACGCTTAGTCTCTGTGGAAATGGTGTTCCTGGTGGCAACTGTAGTTCGCTGGAACCTAACTGATAGTTGGAAGTGACAAACAGCTTGTTGTGCTCGTCGTAGACGGAAATTGCGCGCACTATCTCGGAATGACGGCGGTGCAGTACGCTGATTAATTGTCCTATCGATTCGCGGTTTTGTAGATTCATACCGTATTCGCTGGAGACGGCAAGCGGTTCAATAATGCTAGCACCAGCGTCTTCCAGTTGACGCTGTAAGTCGTTATAGCGGTGTACGACAAAGAAGATACTCAGCAGTAAACCGATTAAAACGGTCGGCGCCAGGATCAAAATCATCATTCTTGCACGCAGGCTGTAGTTGGTCATGGAGGTCCGTTGTGGGAGAATCAGGGCAATATTTTTGATTGAGAAAAATCTCTACGATGGCGCAATTCTACTCTGCAAAACGGCGCGTGACGACGCGCCAGATCATAACCGTGACAGTCAACAGTCTTGACCCTTTCGGGCAAGGGGTGGCGCGCCACAACG
>JBOFJM010000590.1:0-3395 GCA_051656825.1 Kluyvera sp. | reverse complement strand
GGTATTCGTGCCGACTCTGACCCTGTAGTCAACGGCAACAGCGGCGTACTGGCGATTTCGGCAACCTTAACCGATAAAGGCCTCGCTAACCGCGACGAAGTGGTCGCGGCGATTTTCAGCTACCTTGATCTGCTGCGTCAAAAAGGGATTGATAAGCGCTATTTTGACGAACTGGCGCATGTGCTGAATCTCGACTTCCGCTATCCGTCCATTAACCGCGATATGGATTACGTCGAATGGCTGGCAGATACCATGATTCGCGTGCCGGTGGCGCACACGCTGGATGCGGTAAATATTGCCGACCGCTACGACGCGCAGGCAGTAAAAGCGCGTCTGGCGATGATGACGCCGCAGAATGCGCGCATCTGGTACATCAGCCCGAAAGAGCCGCATAACAAAGTCGCTTACTTTGTTGATGCGCCGTATCAGGTTGACAAAATTAGCGCTGACACCTTCGCCAAATGGCAGCAGGTGGGTAGCGGCATTTCACTGACTCTGCCGCAGTTAAACCCCTATATTCCCGATGATTTCACGCTGATTAAGCCCGAAAAACAGCAAACGCATCCTGACCTGATTATCGACGAGCCGACGCTGCGCCTGGCGTATATGCCTAGCCGCTACTTCGCCAGTGAACCGAAAGCGGATATCACGTTGATTCTGCGCAATCCGAAGGCGATGGACAGCGCTCGTAGCCAGGTGATGTTTGCCCTCAATGACTACCTTGCGGGGCTTGCGCTTGACCAGTTAAGCAACCAGGCCGCTGTGGGGGGAATCAGCTTCTCGACCGGCGCTAACAATGGCTTAATGCTGAACGCGAACGGCTACACCCAGCGTTTACCGCAGTTGTTTGATGCGTTATTGCAGGGCTATTTCAGCTATACGCCAACGGAAGAACAACTTGAGCAGGCGAAATCCTGGTATAAGCAGATGATGGACTCTGCCGAAAAAGGCAAAGCCTACGAACAGGCGATAATGCCGGTGCAGATGCTGTCACAAGTGCCGTATTTCCAGCGCGATGAACGCAAAGCGCTGCTGGCATCGATAACCCTCAAAGATGTTCTGGCGTATCGTGACCAACTTAAAGCCGGGGCGCGCCCTGAATTTATGGTGATTGGTAACCTCAGCGCAGAGCAGTCTATCGCGCTGGCGCGTAATACCCAGTCACAGTTGGGAGCGAACGGCAACGAATGGTGTCGTAACAAAAACGTCGTGGTCAATAAACAGCAGAACGCTATTTTCGAGAAAGCGGGTAACAGCACCGACTCTGCGTTGGCGGCGGTGTTTGTCCCGCCGAATGCCGATGAGTTCTCAAGCTCTGCGGCCAGCGCTATGCTGGCGCAAATCGTCCAGCCGTGGTTCTACGCGCAACTGCGCACTGAAGAGCAACTGGGCTATGCCGTGTTTGCTTTCTCGATGAATATTGGTCGCCAGTGGGGGATGGGGTTCCTGCTGCAAAGCAACGAAAAACAACCGGCTTTCTTGTGGGAGCGCTTCAAAACGTTCTTCCCGACGGCGGAGCAAAAACTGCGGGCGATGAAGCCGGAAG
This sequence comes from Kluyvera sp., assembly GCA_051656825.1. Lineage (GTDB taxonomy): Bacteria > Pseudomonadota > Gammaproteobacteria > Enterobacterales > Enterobacteriaceae > Kluyvera. The sequence goes on along the minus strand of JBOFJM010000590.1, from coordinate 1,849 downwards.
AGTTTGCACAAATCCAGCAGGCGGTGATTGCCGACATGCTGCAAGCGCCGCAAACCCTCAGCGACGAAGCCTCTCAGCTCAGCAAAGATTTCGATCGTGGTAATATGGCCTTTGATTCACGTGCTAAAGTAGTGGCCCAGATTAAGCTGTTAACGCCGCAAAAGCTGGCCGACTTCTTCCACCAGACGGTGGTTGCGCCACAGGGTATGACGGTGTTGTCGCAGGTATCCGGTAGCCAGAATGGCAAAACCGACTATGCGCAGCCGGAAGGCTGGAAAGTGTGGCAGAGCATTAGCGCGTTGCAGCAAAGTTTACCCATTGACGCTAACTAGTTTGAGTTGCACAACGGCAGCAAGAGACAACCCCGGACACTAACAACAGCCAGTGGCTGGGGAATTCGTACTGCCAATACCGATGCAGCTTGAAGTATGACGAGCATACGACGAGAGAACGAATGACCGATATAGCCGCTGAGTCCCTTGATCCCCTGCGTTTGCCCCTTTACGGTGAGCGCCTGATTGAAGCCTCTGCGGGCACCGGTAAAACCTTCACCATCGCCGCACTTTATCTGCGGCTTTTGCTGGGCTTGGGCGGCGATTGTGCCTATCCTCGCCCGGTTAATGTTGAAGAACTGCTGGTCGTCACCTTCACCGAAGCCGCCACTGAAGAACTGCGCGGGCGTATTCGTAGCAACATTCATGAACTGCGCATCGCTTGCCTGCGTAACACCACCGATAATCCGCTTTATGCCAGCCTGCTGGCGGAAATCGACGACCTGCAACAGGCCGCCGATGTCCTGCTGCTTGCCGAACGGCAGATGGACGACGCGGCGGTTTTCACCATTCACGGTTTCTGCCAGCGTATGCTCAGCCTCAATGCGTTTGAGTCCGGCATGTTGTTCGAACAACAGTTGATTGAAGATGAATCGCAACTGCGCTATCAGGCCTGTGCCGACTTCTGGCGACGCCACTGCTACCCGCTGAATCGCAGCATCGCGCAGGTGATTGTTGAGTCCTGGAAGGGGCCGCAGGATCTGCTGAAATCGATTGACCGTTACCTGCAAGGTGAAGCGCCGCAGTTGAAAGTCCCGCTGAATAGCGCGGAAACGCTGGAGTCTCGCCATCAGGCAATTTTGGCGCAGATTAACGACATCAAACAGCAGTGGCTGGCGAACGTTGGTGAACTGGAGCCTTTACTCGAAGGCTCTGGTATTGACCGCCGCAAGTTTAACCGAGGCAACCAGGGAAAGTGGATCGACAAGATCAGCGCCTGGGCGCAGGAAGAGAGCAAAAACTACCAACTGCCGGACGCGCTGGAAAAATTCAGCCAATCGTTTCTTGTCGAACGCACCAAAGCGGGTGGCGTCGTGCCGGAGCACCCGCTATTTAGCGCTATTGAGCGGCTGCTGGCATCGCCGCTGACCCTTAACGATCTGGTGATTGCTCAGGCGATGACCGAGATCCGCGAAGCCGTCACGCGGGAGAAACGCCGTCGCGGCGAGTTGGGCTTTGACGACATGTTAAGCCGCCTTGATGAGGCGCTGCACGGCGACAGCGGCGATGCGCTGGCTGCCGCTATCCGCCAGCGTTTCCCGGTGGCAATGATTGATGAATTCCAGGATACCGACCCGCAACAGTACCGTATTTTCCGCCGTATCTGGCGGCAACAGCCGGACACCGCGCTGCTGCTGATTGGTGACCCGAAACAGGCTATCTACGCCTTCCGTGGCGCGGATATCTTTACCTACATGCGCGCGCGCAGCGACGTGGCGGCCCACTACACGCTCGACACCAACTGGCGTTCCGCGCCGGGCATGGTGGAAAGCGTCAACCGCCTGTTTGGGCTGGTG
>JBOFJM010000589.1:0-3910 GCA_051656825.1 Kluyvera sp. | reverse complement strand
CGTCTTCGCCGTATAGTCATCCCAGGTTTGCGTAACGCCAGCAAAAGGAATAAACACCGCAGAGCGGCGGCCATTTAACTGCCCGGCAATCAGCGGCAGCGCGTGTTCCAACCAGGCTTTGCCCGGCAGCGTTGAGTTACTCAGCAGAAGCAGTTCCATCATTTCTCCCATTCATCAGAAAATTATCAATCACAGCAGGATGTTATCACCGTATGCTAAACGGCTCACTGACGGGGTTCACGATGTCTCACAATGATCATCTCAGCGTGATGCTGGCAACGATTTACAGCGGATTCTTTTTCCTCACCGCGAAGGTGAGGTATATTTCGCTTTTACAGGAGAATTTATGCTGCCAGACTCATCAACCCGATTAAATAAATACATCAGCGAGAGCGGAATCTGCTCGCGTCGCGAAGCGGATCGCTTTATCGAACAAGGCAACGTTTTTATCAACGGCAAGCGCGCCACCATTGGCGATCAGGTTAAGCCGGGCGACGTTGTGAAAGTGAACGGTCGGTTGATTGAGCCGCGCGAAGCGGATGATTTGGTGCTGATTGCGCTGAATAAACCGGTTGGCATTGTCAGCACCACCGAAGACGGCGAGCGCGATAACATTGTCGATTTCGTCAACCACAGCAAACGTGTGTTCCCCATTGGCCGTCTGGATAAAGACTCGCAGGGGCTGATTTTCCTCACCAACCACGGCGACCTGGTGAACAAAATACTGCGCGCCGGTAACGATCACGAAAAAGAGTATCTGGTCACGGTGGATAAACCCGTGACTGACGAATTTATTCGCGGTATGGGCGCGGGCGTGCCGATTCTGGGTACGGTCACCAAGAAATGCAAAGTGAAGAAAGAAGCGCCGTTTGTGTTTCGCATCACTCTGGTGCAGGGCTTAAACCGCCAGATTCGCCGCATGTGCGAGCATTTCGGCTACGAAGTGACCAAGCTTGAGCGTACGCGAATTATGAACGTTAGCCTAAGCGGCATTCCGTTAGGTGAGTGGCGTGATTTGACCGACGATGAGCTTATCGATCTCTTTAAGTTGATTGAGAACTCGTCTTCAGAGGCCAAGCCAAAGGCGAAAGCCAAGCCGAAAACCGCAGGCATCAAGCGCCCGGTGGTGAAAATGGAAAAAACCAGCGAGAAAACATCGCGCCCGGCAGCGAACGGCAAACGCTTCGCCTCACCGGGGCGTAAAAAGAAAGGGCGTTAACGCCTGCCGCGCGTCGGCGTATTCGCCGACCATGAAAATGAACTTTCGGTATCCGGTTTATAAGCCTGCTTTTTCTTTAATTGGCGGGCTTTTTTTGCATCAGCCTCACGCTGAACCATCAACTTATCGATGTACTCTTTTTTCACGCCGTTGGTTTCCGCGTTGGTTAACGGACGCCCATGCGCGATGCGCGCGCGGTCGAGCAGGGTTTTTAGCTCACGCTGTTCGCGCTCGGTCATCTCTTTTTGCGTAATACGGGGGAGTGCCATAGTGGTGCCCTCTGTCGGATGGTGAAACCAGTGTACGGCAAAGGGGCGGGAGCCTCATCTATAAAATGCACCACCGCGAGTGGCAGCAAGGAAAAAGCCGAGTTCAAGCTCGGCTATCGTTATCGCGTGGTGGCATATTACTCGAACAAATTATGATGCAGTTTTTGCACTACTTGCTCGGCTTCCGCGCCTGGCACCAGGAAGCACAGGTTATGGCTGGAAACGCCATAGCAAATCATGCGGATGTTGAACGGTTCCAGCACACCGAACACCTCTTTGCCCACGCCGCAGGCTTTTGACAGATTGTTGCCAATCAGCGCGACCAGCGCCAGATTTTCTTCGACTTCTACGCGGCACAGCGCTGAAAGCTCCATCAGCAGCGATTGCGTCAGCAGCGTGTCACCAGTAGAGGTCGAGCCGGTGGTGTCGAGCGTTAGCGCCACGCTTACTTCGGAAGTGGTGATCAAATCTACCGAGATATTGTGGCGCGCCAAAATTCCAAACACTTCGGCGAGGAAACCGCGCGAGTGCAGCATATTCAGGCTGTGCAGGGTCAGCAGCGTCTGTTTACGACGCAGCGCCAGCGCGCGGAACAGCGGTGGATCGGCGGTTTCGTTACACACCAGCGTGCCGCCCGCCTGCGGGTTCTTGCTGGAGCCAACAAACACCGGAATATCGCTACGCACGGCAGGTAACAGCGTTGCCGGGTGCAGCACTTTTGCGCCGAAAGTCGCCAGTTCAGCCGCTTCTTCAAAGGCGATTTCATCAATGCGTTGCGCTGCCGGAACGACGCGTGGGTCGGTGGTGTAGATGCCTGGCACGTCTGTCCAGATATCAACACGGCTGGCGTGTAGCGCTTCGGCAAGCAGAGCGGCGGTGTAATCACTGCCGCCACGGCCAAGCGTGGTGGTGCGGCCTTTCGCTTCGCTGCCGATAAAGCCCTGAGTGATGACCAAACCTTCGCTCAGGCGTGGCTTTAATTGTTGGGTGGCGAGTTCCGCCAGCGCGGCAACGTCCGGTTCGGCACGGCCAAAGCGATCGCTGGTGCGCATCACTTTACGCACGTCAAACCACTGCGCCTGAACCTGACGCTCACGTAAAATTTCGACGAACAGCAGCGTTGACATCAACTCGCCGTGGCTAACCAGTTCGTCAGTCAGCGCGGTGGAGGACGCCAGCGCGGCGGCTTCTGCCAGGGTGGCAAGATTATCCAGCAGACGGTCGATTTCCTCGCGGATAACCGTCGGCTTCGCCAGATGCTCCAGCACGGAATATTGAATGGCACGGATAGCATCCAGCTTTTCAGTACGTTCTGCCGGTTCTAACCCTTCGGCCAGAGAAACCAACAGGTTGGTGATGCCTGCCGATGCCGACAGCACGACAAGACGAACATTGGCATCCGCAAGGACGACATCGGCGCTGCGATTCATGGCCTCAAAATCGGCGACGCTGGTTCCGCCAAATTTGGCGACAACAACATTAGTCATAACAACCTCGTGTCAGGGAGTGAAAAAAGCGACCATGGCACAAAGGCAGGACGAGAACCGGTGCAGGCGCAATACCGTATTTATAAATAAAAGGTATGACGGGGTGTGTCAACGCTGGGATTATGCGCTTTTTTCATCCAGCCAGGCCCCTCAGTAATGTGGCTTATGAAGGTGATATTTTTGTCTGTTTTATGCACGATTTTGCCGTGGTGAGGGGGGGATGACATTAAAACCATCACAATTTTTTGTGACAGGCGCTACAATCGGGGCAGGTATAATTCTTAAATCAGAAGGGTATTGCTAATGAAAAACATCAACCCAACGCAGACTGCTGCGTGGCAGGCACTACAGAAACACTTCGATGAAATGAAAGACGTCACTATTGCGGAGCTGTTTGCCAAAGATGGCGACCGTTTTAGCAAGTTTTCCGCGACGTTCGACGATCAGATGCTGGTGGATTTCTCTAAAAACCGCATCACGGAAGAGACGCTGGCAAAGCTGTTGGATCTGGCGAAAGAGACCGATCTGAGCGGGGCGATTAAGTCCATGTTCTCCGGCGAAAAAATCAACCGTACTGAAGATCGCGCCGTGCTGCACGTTGCACTGCGTAACCGCAGCAATACCCCGATTGTGGTTGATGGCAAAGATGTTATGCCGGAAGTGAACGCGGTACTGGAGAAGATGAAAACCTTCTCCGAAGCGATTATTTCTGGTCAATGGAAAGGTTATACCGGTAAAGCGATCACCGACGTGGTGAACATCGGTATCGGTGGTTCTGACCTCGGCCCATTCATGGTGACCGAAGCGCTGCGTCCATATAAAAACCATCTGAATATGCATTTCGTTTCCAACGTTGACGGTACGCACATCGCCGAAACGCTGAAGACGCTGAACCCAGAAACCACGCTGTTCCTCGTGGCTTCTAAAACCTTCAC
>JBOFJM010000588.1:0-9199 GCA_051656825.1 Kluyvera sp. | reverse complement strand
CACACTTTTGCAGGTGTCACAACGGCGGGCAACGGAATATCCCACTGCTCGATGGGTAATGCCTCGACCCGCTGGCAATCATGGGCATAGCCTACGGGGTAGATGCCGTGTTGTTGCCAGTTTTGCAGCGTGCGATCGTAAAAACCACCGCCCATTCCTAGCCGCTGCCCTTGTTCATCAAAGGCCACAAGCGGGGTGATGAGTACGTCAAGTTTATCCAGGGGCAGTACATCGCGGACATCCAGCTTTGGCTCGAGAATTTTCAGCCGATTAACCACGAGCTCACTGTGCGGATGATAATGCAGAAACAACAAATTGCCGGGGCTGAAAGGGTGGAGCACCGGTAAATATACGCGTTTACCCGCCTGCCAGAGTCGTTCAATTAATGGTTGCGTATCCAGCTCACCGTCGAAAGAGAGAAACAGCGCGACGGTTTGCGCGTTAAGCATCGGCGGCCAGGCCATCATACGGGTGGCGGCTTGTTGACCGTAAAGCGTTTGTTGTTGTAGTGTGAGCGCACGGCGCCGTTGCCTGATAATTTGGCGAATGTCGTTTCGGGAGAGTGGTGACGCTGAATGCTGTGTCATAAGACCGGGTCGGTAGAAGGGGAATCTCCGAGATGCCGCCGCAGGCTGTAACCCTTGAACCCTTGGTTCAAGGTGAATGCGTCGTCACAGTTTTAAGGCTTCTCGGACGAACCGAGCATGCTCACCAACCGTGGAGCGCCACATTCTTGTGGTATGAAATATCGGCTCAGGGGACTGGCCCGCTTGCGAACATCTCAGAGAAATTTTGTCTTCGCAGTTACTCTACCACAGTAAACTACAAAGTGTTATTCAAACTTTGGCCCTGACTTTTCAGATACGCGACCCTGGTCAAGCAACGCTTGTTCAATGGTCTGCTGTAGCATCCGAATGCGCTGCTCCATACTGGAAGCGTAATCGCGCGTCTTCGCCTTTTCCTGAGTTAACTCATAGCTGATGTTCAACGCGGCGATGAAAACCAGCTGCTCAGTATTTGTGACTCTAGTGCGTTCTTTCAGATCTTGCAACCGCTGATTCAGATCGTCCGCAGCCTGGTTCAAAGCATCCCTTTGTTCAGGCGGGCAATTCACGCGAAGTGAACGGCCAAAAATATGGATATCGACGGGTTGTGCAGACATGCCACCTTCCTGCTGATTGACTGCGCGGCCTTCACACTCAGGATGTGAAGGGGCGACACTATAGCTACCCTGGTATGAACATACAAGCCCTTTTCTGGTGTCCCCAGGGTCCAAAGTGGTAGCATATCATGAAATCCTCCCAACAATGACGAATGCGCATGTCTATACAGAATGAAATGCCTGGCTACACCGTAATGGGCCAGCAGTTAAACCAACAAGGGGTAGGCCTGACGCCTGCTGAAATGCACGGCCTGCTCAGCGGTTTGCTCTGCGGCGGCAACAAAGACAGTTCATGGCAGACGCTGGTTCATGACCTGACCAACGAAGGTCTGGCATTTGGTCACGAGCTGGCTCAGTCGATGCGTTCAATGCATTCAGCCACCAGCGACGCGCTGGAAGATGACGGCTTCCTGTTCCAGCTTTACCTGCCAGATGGCGACGACATTAGCGTATTTGAACGCGCCGATGCGTTGTCCGGCTGGGTAAACCACTTCCTGTTAGGGCTGGGAATGATGCAGCCAAAACTGGATAAAGTGAAAGATGAAACTGGCGAAGCCATTGACGATCTTCGAAATATTGCGCAACTTGGCTATGACGAAGATGAAGATCAGGAAGAGCTGGAGATGTCACTGGAGGAAATTATCGAATACGTTCGCGTAGCGGCGCTGCTGTGCCACGATACGTTCACCCATGCGCAGCCGACAGCACCGGAAGTTCAAAAGCCAACATTACACTAACCATACCTGCTCTGCTTGCCGCGCAATACCGGTGAGCAGGGCGCTTAGGGATTGAAAGGAGATGTCATGACACAGCAAGCGTTTCTCCGCCGTCGCCAGGCGCTGCTGGCGCAAATGAAGCCAGGTAGCGCAGCATTGATTTTTGCCGCACCAGAAGTGACCCGTAGTGCGGATTCTGAATACCCTTATCGCCAGAACAGCGATTTTTGGTACTTCACCGGCTTTAACGAGCCAGAAGCCTTGCTGGTGCTGATTAAAAGCGATGACACTCACAACCATAGCGTCCTGTTCAACCGCGTTCGCGACTTAACGGCAGAGATTTGGTTTGGTCGCCGCCTGGGGCAAGACGCCGCACCGGAAAAACTCGGCGTTGATCGTGCGCTGGCGTTTAGCGAAGTCAACCAACAGCTATTCCAACTGCTGAATGGCCTGGACGTCATTTATCATGCTCAAGGCGAATACGCCTGGGCTGATGAGATAGTCTTTACGGCGCTGGATAAACTGCGCAAAGGCTCGCGCCAGAACCTGACGGCCCCGGACGCCATTATTGATTGGCGTCCAATGGTGCATGAAATGCGCCTGTTTAAAGACAGCGAAGAGATTGAAATTCTGCGTCGTGCTGGTGAAATCAGCGCGCTGGCTCACACCCGCGCGATGGAAAAATGTCGTCCAGGGATGTTCGAATATCAGTTGGAAGGCGAAATTCTGCATGAATTTAGCCGCCACGGTGCGCGCTATCCGTCCTACAACACCATTGTTGGCGGCGGTGAAAATGGCTGCATTCTGCACTATACCGAAAACGAATCTGAACTGCGCGATGGCGAACTGGTGCTGATTGATGCCGGTTGTGAATATCAAGGCGACGCAGGCGACATCACCCGCACCTTCCCGGTGAACGGTAAATTTACCCCAGCGCAGCGGGCTATTTACGACATTGTTCTCGCCTCGCTGTATAAAGCGCTGGAGCTGTATCGCCCTGGCACGTCGATTCAGGAAGTGACCACCGAAGTGGTGCGTATCATGGTGACGGGCCTACATCGCCTTGGCATCCTCAAAGGCGAAGTGGAGCAGTTGATTAGCGAAAACGCTCATCGCCCGTTCTTTATGCATGGCCTGAGCCACTGGCTGGGGCTGGATGTGCACGACGTTGGCACTTACGGGGCGGATCGCTCCCGTCTGCTGGAGCCGGGTATGGTGCTGACCGTTGAACCCGGGCTGTATATTGCGCCAGACGCGGATGTCCCGGCGGAATATCGCGGTATCGGCATTCGTATTGAGGACGACATCCTTATTACGCAAGACGGCAACGAAAACCTCACCGCAAGCGTGGTGAAAGATGCCGATGCCATCGAAGCACTGATGGCGGCGGCGCGTCAGCTATGAGTTTAATTATTGTCGGCGGCGGCATGGCGGGAGCCACGCTGGCGCTGGCGGTTTCGCACTTAACGGCGGGCCGCCTGCCAGTGCACCTGGTGGAAGCGGCGGATATTCATGCCGCCCAGCATCCAGGCTTTGACGCGCGCGCGATTGCGCTCGCGGCAGGCACTTGCCAGCAGCTCGCGAAAGTGAATCTCTGGCAGGCAATAGCGGATTGTGCGACGCCGATAACCCACGTGCACGTTAGCGATCGCGGGCACGCCGGATTTGTCACGCTTGATGCGCAGGACTACCGTCTGGCGGCGCTGGGCAATGTGGTTGAACTGCACGATGTCGGCCAGCGTTTATTTGCTCTGTTGCGCAAGGCGCGTGGCGTAACGCTACATTGCCCGTCGCGGGTTGAGCAGGTGCAGCGCCAGCAGGATAGCGTTAGCGTCACCCTGGACAACGGCGAAACGCTGCATGGCAAACTGCTGGTGGCCGCCGATGGCTCGCGTTCTTCGCTGGCTGCGCAGTGCGGTATGCTTTGGCAACAGGAGCCGTACAACCAGGTCGCGGTGATTGCCAATGTCACCACCGCCGTGCCGCATCAGGGGCGAGCGTTTGAACGCTTCACCGAACATGGTCCGTTAGCGATGTTGCCGATGGCGCAAAATCGCTGCTCGCTGGTGTGGTGTCATCCGCTGGAAAATCATGATGATGTCCTGAACTGGTCGGATTCCCGTTTTTGCAGTGAATTGCAGCGGGCGTTTGGCTGGCGGCTGGGGCGTATCACCCATGCCGGTGCGCGCAGCGCCTACCCGTTATCTTTGACGACCGCGACACGAGCGGTATCACACCGTTTGGCGCTGGTGGGCAATGCCGCGCAGACGCTGCATCCGATTGCCGGACAAGGCTTCAATCTGGGTATGCGCGATGTAATGACGCTGGCGGAAACGCTAGCGCAGGCGTATGCGGCAGAAAGTGACATTGGCGATTACGCCTTGCTGTGCCAGTATCAGCGCCAGCGAGCCGAGGATAAAGCCGCCACCATCGGCGTGACTGATGGGCTGGTGCATTTGTTTGCTAACCGCTGGGCACCGCTGGTTGTTGGTCGCAACGCGGGGTTGATGGCGATGGAATTATTAACGCCCGCACGTGATGTGTTGGCGCAGAGGACGCTAGGCTGGGTCGCCCGCTAATAGCTGTTAAGGAGTTAATGTGCAAAGTGTTGATGTCGCCATTGTAGGCGGTGGAATGGTCGGGCTGGCGGTGGCCTGCGGTTTGCAGGGCAGCGGGCTACGGGTCGCCGTGCTGGAACAATCGCTGCCGCAGCCGCTTGCCGCCGATGCGCCGCCTGCGCTACGCGTATCCGCCATTAATGCTGGCAGCGAAAAGCTGCTGTCGAAGCTGGATGTCTGGTCGGCAATTGTCGCTCAACGCGCCAGTTGCTATCACGGCATGGAAGTGTGGGATAAAGACAGTTTTGGTCGCATCGCGTTTGACGATCGCAGCATGGGCTACAGCCATCTTGGTCATATTGTTGAAAACGCAGTGATTCATCAGGCGTTGTGGCAGAAAGCACAGCGTTGTGCCGACGTCACGCTAATGGCTCCGGCAGAGTTGCAGCAGGTCGTATGGGGCGAAAATGACGCCTTTTTAACCCTGAAAGACGGCAATATGCTGACAGCGCGTCTGGTGATTGGTGCTGATGGCGCAAACTCCTGGCTGCGCAGCAAAGCCGACATCCCGCTGACCTTCTGGGACTATCGCCATCACGCGCTGGTGGCGACCGTTCGCACGGAAGAACCGCACGACGCGGTGGCGCGTCAGAGTTTCCACGGTGAGGGTATCCTGGCGTTCCTGCCATTGTCTGACCCGCATTTGTGCTCCATTGTCTGGTCGCTGTCGCCACAGGACGCGGAGCGGATGCAACAGGCGGATGAGGCCGAGTTTAACCAGGCGCTTAACCTGGCGTTCGATAACCGCCTCGGGCTGTGTAAAGTTGAGAGCGAGCGGCAAATTTATCCGCTCACCGGGCGCTATGCGCGGCAGTTTGCTGCACACCGTCTGGCGTTGGTCGGCGATGCCGCACACACCATTCATCCGTTGGCGGGGCAGGGCGTCAACTTGGGCTTTATGGATGCCGCCGAGCTGATTGCTGAGCTGCGTCGTTTACATGCCGAAGGCAAAGACATCGGCCAGCATTTTTATCTGCGCCGCTATGAGCGTAGCCGTAAGCACAGCGCCGCGTTGATGCTGGCGGGAATGCAAGGCTTCCGTGAGCTATTTGCAGGTGACAACCCCGCGAAAAAACTGCTGCGTGATATCGGCCTGAAACTGGCAGACACGCTTCCCGGCGTGAAGCCGCAATTAATTCGTCAGGCTATGGGCCTGAATGACCTGCCTGAGTGGCTTCGTTAACTCGCTCACACTTTTGCTCCCGGTCACTTCGCCGGGGGCATGACCTCTCATTTGAAATATTCTAATTTCACGCCATTTTTCGCATTAGATTTTTTAATCCGTCTGTTTTTACAAAACGAAAATCTTGCCCTGTTTTACGCAGGAAATATCAGCTTATGCTGAATCGCTAACCATTGATGTTAATTATATGTGGTGTAATTCGCTTTTTTGCAGTTGATCCTTCTGTATGCTTTTTCGCGACTTTTGGTCATAAGCTAATGTGATGACCCTTTTTTCTTGATGGTTTAGCGCTGGGTTCGGTGGTAAGTTCAGGGAAAAGAGAACGTTTGCGTCGATGCCTGAACAGGCGTCGGCATTCTGTTTTGTAGTGCGAGATATTCAACGAGGACATGATGGCTCAACAAACGCCTTTGTATGACCAGCACGTGCTATGTGGCGCGCGAATGGTAGATTTCCACGGCTGGATGATGCCGCTGCACTATGGGTCGCAGATTGATGAGCACCACGCGGTGCGCACCGACGCCGGAATGTTCGATGTGTCGCATATGACCATCGTCGATCTCCACGGTAGCCGGACGCGAGAATTTCTGCGCTACCTGTTGGCGAATGACGTCGCCAAGCTCACCAAGCCGGGCAAAGCGCTGTATAGCGGTATGCTCAATGCATCAGGTGGCGTTATCGATGACCTGATCGTTTATTACCTCACCGAAGATTATTTCCGCCTCGTTGTAAACTCCGCCACTCGCGAAAAAGACCTCTCCTGGATTACCCAACACGCTGAACCTTATGCCATCGACATCACCGTACGTGATGACCTGTCGCTGATTGCCGTGCAGGGGCCGAATGCTCAGGCAAAAGCCACCAGCCTGTTTAGCGATGAGCAGCGCCACGCAGTCGAAGGTATGAAACCGTTCTTCGGCGTCCAGGCGGGTGACTTCTTTATTGCGACCACCGGTTACACCGGTGAAGCGGGTTATGAAATTGCGCTGCCAAAAGAACAGGCAGCAGATTTCTGGCAAGCGCTGGTGCAGGCGGGCGTTAAACCTTGTGGTCTGGGCGCGCGCGATACGCTGCGCCTTGAAGCGGGAATGAACTTATACGGCCAGGAAATGGATGAAGGCATCTCTCCGCTGGCCGCCAATATGGGCTGGACGATTGCCTGGGAACCGGCAGACCGCAACTTTATTGGTCGCGACGTGCTGGAACTGGAGCGCGAGAAAGGCACTGACCAACTGGTAGGCCTGGTGATGACCGAAAAAGGTGTACTGCGCGGTGAGCTGCCGGTGCGTTTCACTGATGCGAATGGCAACGCGCGCGAAGGTGTGATCACCAGCGGGACATTTTCCCCAACATTAGGCCACAGTATTGCTCTGGCTCGTGTTCCGGCGGGCATTGGCGAAACCGCCATTGTGCAAATCCGTAACCGCGAAATGCCGGTAAAAGTCACTAAACCTATTTTTGTACGAAACGGCAAAGCCGTAGCGTAACCCATTCTTATTCTGGAGATTTTATTGATGAGCAACGTACCAGCAGAACTGAAATACAGCAAAGAACACGAATGGCTGCGTAAAGAAGCCGACGGCAGCTACAGCGTAGGGATCACCGAACATGCGCAGGAATTACTGGGCGACATGGTGTTTGTTGACCTGCCAGAAGTGGGTGCAACAGTGAGCGCGGGCGATGACTGTGCTGTAGCAGAGTCCGTAAAAGCAGCTTCCGATATCTACGCGCCAATCAGCGGCGAAATCGTCGCGGTGAACGAAGCGCTGGGCGACTCGCCGGAGCTGGTGAACAGCGAACCGTACGCGGGCGGCTGGATTTTCAAAATCAAGGCCAGCGACGAAGCGGAAGTTGCCGCCCTGCTGGACGCAACGGCATACGAAGCGCTACTCGAAGACGAATAATGCAGTGCCTGTAGGCCGGATAAGTGTAGCGCCATCAGACGAGAGGCGCAGGATGCCGGATGGCGGCGTTGCCTTATCCGTCCTACAAAAACAGGTTGGCCAGCGCCATCGGGCCAACCGGGCAGATAATTACGATTCACCGCACGTTTCAGGAACCATCACTCATGACACAGACTTTAAGCCAGCTTGAAAACCGTGGCGCGTTTATTGAACGTCACATCGGGCCGGATGCTCAGCAGCAACAAGAGATGCTCAAAACCGCATGCGCGGATTCATTAAACGCCCTGATCGGGCAAATTGTGCCGAAAGATATCCAGCTTGCTACGCCGCCGCAGGTAGGCGACGCCACCACAGAATTCGCCGCGCTGGCGGAGCTGAAGGCGATTGCCAGCCGCAACAAGTGCTTTAAGTCTTACATTGGCATGGGTTATGCCCCAGTACAGTTACCGCCGGTTATCCTGCGCAACATGCTGGAAAATCCGGGCTGGTATACCGCTTACACCCCGTATCAGCCAGAAGTGTCGCAAGGGCGCCTGGAAGCACTGCTTAACTTCCAACTGGTGACGCTGGATCTTACCGGCCTCGACATGGCTTCGGCCTCACTACTGGATGAAGCCACTGCCGCAGCCGAAGCGATGGCGATGGCTAAGCGCGTTAGCAAACTGAAAGGCGCAAACCGCTTCTTCGTTGCCGCCGATGTGCATCCGCAAACGCTGGATGTGGTGCGTACCCGCGCGGAAACCTTTGGTTTTGAAGTGATTGTGGACGACGCTGACAAAGCGCTGGATCATCAGGATGTTTTCGGCGTGCTGTTGCAGCAGGTGGGTACGACCGGTGAAGTTCACGACTACAGCAAACTGATTGCTGAGCTGAAATCACGCAAAATTATCGTTAGCGTCGCCGCTGACTTTATGGCGCTGGTGCTGTTAACTGCACCGGGCAAACAGGGCGCGGATGTGGTCTTTGGTTCTGCCCAGCGTTTCGGCGTACCGATGGGCTACGGTGGCCCACACGCGGCCTTCTTCGCCGCAAAAGATGAATTCAAACGCGCGATGCCAGGCCGTATTATCGGCGTATCGAAAGATGCAGCGGGCAATACTGCGCTGCGCATGGCGATGCAAACTCGCGAGCAGCATATCCGCCGCGAGAAAGCGAACTCCAACATTTGTACTTCGCAGGTGCTGTTGGCGAATATCGCCAGCCTGTACGCGGTGTATCACGGCCCGGTTGGCCTGAAACGTATTGCGAACCGCATTCACCGTCTGACCGATATTCTGGCTGCTGGTTTACAGCAAAAAGGCCAGAAACTGCGTTATGCGCACTACTTCGACACTCTGTGCGTTGAAGTGGCTGACAAAGCCGCCGTGCTGGCGCGCGCGCAGGCCGCAGAAATCAACCTGCGCAGCGATATTCTCAACGCCGTGGGGATTACGCTGAACGAAACAACCACTCGTGAAGATGTATTGAACCTGTTTAGCGTGATTCTGGGCGATAACCACGGCCTGGACATCGACGCGCTGGACAAAGACGTGGCGCTCGATAGCCGCGCGATCCCGGCGGCAATGCTGCGTGATGACGCGATCCTCAGCCATCCGGTATTTAACCGCTACCATAGC
>JBOFJM010000587.1:0-5391 GCA_051656825.1 Kluyvera sp. | reverse complement strand
CATTTTGAGAGTGCGGTGCGCCTTATCCAGCCTACAAAATACGAGATGTAGGCCGGACAGGGCGCTTATCCTTCGCTATCAGAAACGTCAGTTGGCGGAAAGATTACCCGCGATTGAGTCATAGCCGGATCGGAAGACTTCGCTTTCAACCTCTGCGCCTAGTTCGACATCCGCGTTGATTTTATAACTCACTCCAGCCTTAACTCCCATGGCATCGCGGCCTGACACCTGATTCCTGGCGCTAAACCCGATGCTGCGGTAGTGGGCAAAAGAGGCCTGTTGCGCCACATCGTCATCCAGGAGTTCATGATCCCAGGTCAGTTGCGCTCTGGCGGCGAGTTCCTCGCCTGACGCGAGCGGCATATTCACGTTACCGTTCACACCGAGACTCGATTGCAGGGAGTTGAAGTTTTTCACGCCCAGGCGCAGTCTGCTGCCATCATCGCCCTGTTCCGTCACGCTTGGGCGATGTAAGGTGGTGTAATTTAACGCGGTGACTGGCCCAGCGCTCACATTATCATTCAGTGCCCAACGATATCCCCCGCCGCCCATAAGAGAACCGGACAATCCCGTCCAACTGGCAGAGTGGCTTGCGTTGTAGCTTTCAACATGAAGGCGGCGATCCAGATGGCTGTCTTCAATACCGAATCGACTATTGCCGAATAGGTAGACCCCTTCAGGATTTTCAGCGCCATAACGCGCCTGAATACCCAGATTGAAGGCGGAGGTTTTGCCACTCGCCGTTTCAGGCGATTTTACCGTTACCGACTGGCCGCTAGCCGCGCCGTGGAAGCCATAAACCCAGTTGTTATCCCGATCGTTTTGTTTTTCCGCCCCAAATACGATGCCATAGCTGTTGGCGTCGTAGCCGACGCTGTTGCCAGAAGCCGCTACCAAAGGGAATGGCAAAGCTGCGCCATTCGCCTTGTGTCGATGGTGTTGGCGCCCCAATAGAGCGAGTCCCGCTGATTATCTGCGATATCTGATGTTCACGATTAAGCGAACTGGTGAACATCGCGCTGTAAGCGGCGGGAGTCAGTTGCTGTAAGGCATTGCTGATGCTTGAGCCATCGGAGGCCGAGAAATCCAGCGCGTGGTACAATGGCTGGATATCCGCATCGGCGGTCGAGACAATTTTGTCTAATGCCTGGCCTACGCGGTGCGCATTATTGTTCGCTGCGTACTGGCTGTAAGCGTTGGCGGCGCGCAGTATTGATAGCTGCCAGCTATCCTCTCCCAAAGGCTTGGGCTGTAGCATGAGTGTGGGGGAGTGGAGCTCGCTGTTCACCTCACTGAATGTGCCGCTGCGTGAGGCGGTTTTTAACATCTCGTGCGTATCCAGTTGCCAGTTTGGCGCATACCAATCCGGCTGCGGTGCAAACGTCAGTTGACCGTTAAATTGCGCGTCACCGTCAACCACCAGGGTATCATGTCCACCGTGACCATCGATCTCCAACCGCAACTTCCCGTTAGCGCCTTGTTGATAAGCGCCCACGATATTGATTTGCCCAAATGAATTACCCGGCGAAAGGATACCGTCATTGATAAAGCGTCCTTCCGGGTTCAGGGCGTAGCTACTGTTGCCGGATAATGTGGCTCCGGGGGCGATATACATACTGTAAATCTGTTGTTGACCGTTCAGTGAGGTCTTACCGCCGACAGCACTCAATGCCAGGTTATTGATACCTTCAATATTCCCACTGTAGTGCAAACTGAAATTAGGGTCCGGCTTATCCGTTGCTACCCCATATGCATTGGCCAGGCGGCCAAAAGAGAACTGCGTCAGTCGCTGCTGCCCATTGTCATCCCGCTGGTTATAATCTGAGTAAATATTCCCTTCCAGCCGGGCGCCATTTAATATATTGATATTGCTGACCAGCGCATTTGGCGACATATAAATTGCCGCGCCTTTACCGGCAACCCGCCCGCTAATATTGGCGTTATTGACCAGCGCGCCCTGCAACTCAGGTAATAATTCGACGGCATTCTCATCCACGGTATGGATCCAGGAACCACGATAATCCACCTCGTTTCCCAGGAGGTTATTGCCAAAATCAAAGCTAATAGCGATGCCATTGGCTCCCAGCGCCTGAACGTCGCCACGCTGAATAAGATTATGCAGTTTGCCGTAAGTAAACATCACGCCACGGCCATTGATCCCATCGGCATAAACATGGGTTCTAGGCTCTATGTTCAGCGTGTTATGTTGCCCATCGATACGGATACCGGCTCCGCCAGCCCCTATGGTCAACAGATCTGCTTGCTGGAATATGTGATTATTGCTGCCATAAACATGCAGCCCAAGCCCTAAAGTCGCCGTATTATACAGGCCTGGCAGATAACCATCGCCCTGCGAGTTACGCATCGAATAGCCATTGTGGTTAACCAGCGTTTGTCCATCGCCGTAGAGCGAGAAACCAAAGAAGTTACGCCGGTCAATCTGATACTCCATATCCTGTAGCAACGCCAGCTCCGCCTCCATGAACACGGTGTAATTGCGGTAGTTCTGGTGGCTCATCATGCTGTTTTTCAGCTCGATATGGCTCATATAGTTAGTATCAACCCGACCGCTCTCTCCCAATATTTTTACCGGTACGCCTGGCATCGCGCCCGCCAGCACTTCATCGACGTGTTTACCGGCGAAATAGCCTTTATCGAGCCGGACATCAAAGCCTTGCGGATCAAACGGGTTATCGCATCCCGTACACAGTATCACCTGCCCTGGACGGGCTGGGTTGCCATTATCATCCCGTAGATGGCTAGCCCAGGTACCGAAAGGCCCGGACTCGAAGAGAGGGGTGTATGGCTTATCTTCGCGCTCAATCACCATATTGGCGATACCCAAACCGTGGGCCAGTTCATGAATGGCGACGCTGACTAAATCTGTCTTT
The DNA here is from genome assembly GCA_051656825.1 of Kluyvera sp. Classification (GTDB taxonomy): domain Bacteria; phylum Pseudomonadota; class Gammaproteobacteria; order Enterobacterales; family Enterobacteriaceae; genus Kluyvera. The sequence goes on along the minus strand of JBOFJM010000587.1, from coordinate 2,500 downwards.
CCGGTGCGCGGAATTTGCGCAGGCAGATAGGGAATGGTATCGAAATCCATTTTCCCCATAATGAATTGGGCATGGGAGTCGAAGAGTAACTCTCCGGTATCAATACCATTGAAAGCCCCCTGTAGCTGCGTCAGGCTGATAACGTCATTAGATGCTGGAGCGCTGAATCCTGCGGCATTCACAATGTCAAACGTCCCGACATTGATAACGGCGGGCAATTCTCCCTCCCAGGGGGTGATAACTTCAGCCCAGTAAAGCATGGCATTGAGTATTTTTTCTTTCTGCTGCTGATTCAGATTCCAGGTGGACTCACGATCTTGCGGCCAACCCAGCATAAATGGGCCATCGTTAATGTCAAAGAAGCGTACCTGAAATACCGCGACATTTTGTGGGTTATAGACCAGATAACTTTCTCCGGCGCGCGCATTATGGCTGGCTAATAACGCGCTTAACGTCGCCGCTAAGAAAAGTTTTTTCATGTCCATCATCCTTGTGTAAAAAAATAAATAAGTTCTCCGAGGCATAACTATAAGCCAATCAGCTAATGACCTGAGGTTCAGCAAGGATTGCTGATGAGGGAACAGAACGCTGGAGCGGGTGAAGGTTAAAGACAATCCAAAAGCGCTAACGCCTGTTTTACAATGATGCAAACTTTGATAGTATACCCCCCTATATTATCGGAGGGGCTATGCCGCATTCACCTGAAGACAAAAAAAGGGCATTAGGCCGGGTTCGCCGTATCAAGGGGCAGGTCGAGGCGCTGGAACGCGCGTTGGAGTCTGGTGACTCTTGTCTGACTATCCTGCAACAAATTGCCTCTATTCGCGGGGCGGCCAATGGCCTGATGGGTGAAATGGTCGAGATGCATCTCAAAGATGAACTGGTGAGTGGAGAAACCACGCCAGATCAGCGAGCGGTTCGCATGGCTGAAGTCGGCCAACTGCTACGATCCTATTTAAAATAATTATCACAACGGAAGAGACAGCTATGAAATCACGTGCTGCAGTTGCGTTTGGCCCCGGTCAGCCGCTGAAAATTGTTGAAATTGATGTCGCGCCGCCGAAAAAGGGCGAAGTGCTGGTCAAAATCACCCATACCGGTGTTTGCCATACCGACGCGTTTACACTCTCTGGCGATGACCCGGAAGGCGTTTTCCCAGCGGTGCTGGGCCACGAAGGCGGTGGTGTGGTGGTTGAAGTCGGTGAAGGCGTCACCAGCCTGAAACCCGGCGACCACGTTATTCCGTTATATACCGCTGAATGCGGCGAGTGTAAGTTCTGTAAATCCGGTAAAACCAACCTTTGCCAGGCCGTTCGCGCCACCCAGGGCAAAGGGCTGATGCCGGATGGCACAACCCGTTTCTCTTATAACGGCGAGCCGATTTATCACTACATGGGAACCAGTACGTTTAGTGAATACACCGTATGTGCAGAGATTTCGCTGGCGAAGGTTAACCCACAGGCTCCGCTGGACAAAGTGTGTCTGTTGGGCTGTGGCGTTACTACCGGTATCGGCGCAGTACACAACACGGCGAAAGTTAAAGAGGGCGATACCGTGGCGGTGTTTGGCCTCGGCGGTATTGGTCTGGCGGTGATTCAGGGCGCGGTACAAGCGAAAGCTGGCCGTATTCTGGCGGTGGATACCAATCCAGAAAAGTTTACCCTGGCGGCTGAAATGGGCGCGACCGACTTTATCAACCCGGAAGACTACGATAAGCCGATTCAGGATGTGATTGTCGAGTTGACCGACGGCGGCGTTGACTTCAGCTTTGAATGTATCGGTAACGTCAATGTGATGCGCTCTGCGCTGGAATGCTGCCATAAAGGCTGGGGCGAAAGTATCATTATCGGTGTCGCGGGTGCAGGGCAGGAAATCAAAACCCGTCCGTTCCAGTTAGTGACCGGTCGCGTTTGGCGTGGTTCTGCGTTTGGCGGCGTAAAAGGCCGCACCCAGTTGCCGGGGATGGTTGAAGAGGCGATGGCGGGCAAAATTCAGCTCGACCCGTTTATCACGCACCGTCTGCCGCTCGATAAGATCAACGACGCGTTTGATCTGATGCATGAAGGCAAATCTATCCGCACCGTTATTCATTTCGGCGATAAATAATGCCTGCCACCAGCGGGAGCCTTCCCGCTGGTTTTCTGAAGTGTGACCCGTCCTACGTTTTGCTACTTTCCTGATAACAAAACAGCGGCTATGGCCGATGACTCTTCTACTTACCCCAAGTACAAGAGAGTGACCTCATGGAAATAAAAGCTGCGCAGCCTCGCGCGCAAAAAGTCAGTTTTTTACATCACATTCGGTTAGTGCCGTTTTTTGGCTTGGTGCTGGGTGGGGTTTTGCTGCTGTTTGGCTTGAGTTCGGGGCTGGCGGGCTACTTTATGTGGCAGGCGGATATTGACCAGCGTGATGTTACCCGTGAACTCCAGGTGCGCGTGGGGCTATCCGACAGCGCTAACTATCTGCGTGAAGCGCGTTTGATGATGATCCACGCTGGGGC
>JBOFJM010000586.1:0-2416 GCA_051656825.1 Kluyvera sp. | reverse complement strand
AAGCACCCGATTGATTTCTCGATTCTGTACACCAACATGTTTGAATTTCAGGTGAAGTATTTCTTGCCGCGCAAAACGCTGTCCAGCCCGCTAACACGCAGGGCCGGACAATAAACGTTATTTACGGAATGACCACAGGGTCACGATAATCCCCAGCACAGCAGAAATCGCCCCGCCGAGAAACACGGAAGGGTAACCAAACGAGGTCGCCAGCATTCCCGCCAGCGGCCCAGAAACACCCAGCGCAATATCCTGGAACGCTGCGTAGCCGCCCAGTGCTGTACCACGCACCTGCTGCGGCACACGTTTAACCACTTCCACACCGAGGGCAGGGAAAATAAGCGAACACCCTGCCCCAGTGAGTGCCGCGCCGGATAAAGCCACCCAGGCGGTAGGCGCTTGCCACAGCAACAGCAGCCCCACGGTTTCAACCAGTAGCGAAGCCACGGCAACCTTGACGCCGCCAAAGCGGTCTGGCATCCAACCAAACAGGATACGTACCAACACAAATGTCCCGCCGAACGCTGTCAGCGTAAAACCGGCCATCGACCAGCCCTTGCTGACAAAATAGAGCGAAACAAAAGTCCCGATTACCGCAAAGCCCACGCCCTGTAGCGCCAGCCCCATGCCCGGCTTCCAGATAAGTCCAATCACGCTAAACAGCGATGGGCGCTCACCTGCTGTAGCGGCCACTTTACGCACGGTTGCGTTAAACATCCATGCAATCAGCGGCAGCACCATGGTGACGCCAGCCAATATGGCAAAGCCGTAATGGCTATGAATAAACAGCCCCAGCGGCACGCCGACGGCTAATGCGCCGAAAATCGCCATCCCGTTCCACGACATCACTTTGCCGGAACGTTTCGGGCCAACCAGCCCCATTCCCCAAGTGAGCGTTCCGGTGAGTAGCTGGCTTTCGCCAAACCCCAGGATTAAACGCCCGACGATTAACAGCGCGAATTTAGCCATCGCATCAATGGGCAGCAATGCCGCACCAAGCCATGCGGCTCCGGCAAAAGCACAGGCCGCCATGCCCTGTAGCGCCGATCGTTTACCGCCGTATTGGTCTGCAAGACGCCCCGCGTAGCCGCGTGTCAACACGGTCGCGAAGAACTGAACGCCCACGGCGATACCCACCATGGTGTTGCCATAGCCCAGCTCCTGGTGCACAAATAGAGGGATCACCGGCAGCGGAATACCGACGGTTAAATAAGTAAGAAACACCGCGAAGGCGATGCGAAATAACGAACCGTTAGATGAAGAAGGATGTTCGGTTTGAGCTACTGCTGTCATGCTTTACTCCAGAATGCAGAGTAAGGCGAGGATGATATGCCACGCCCCCTCTACCTGACCATCAGGATTAAGGTGCGTTGGATGACGTTAAACGCTTACGCATTATCATGATGACAATGTTGAGGCGAGAGTTTGCCTGTTATCTCAGGTGATTGTCAACGCATAAAACCGCGCGCATGACCTCGTAGGCCTGATAAGCACAGCGCCATCAGGCAGAACCGAGCAGGTTGCCGGATGGCGGCATAAAAAAAGGAGCCTTTCGGCTCCTTTTTACGTTAAACATCAGGCTTACGCTTTCAGTTTACGCATCACCAGCGTGGCGTTAGTGCCGCCAAAGCCGAAGCTGTTAGACATAACTGTCGTCAGCTCACGCTCGGTTGGTTCGGTGATGATGTTCAGGCCAGCAGCCTGCTCATCCAGCTCTTCAATGTTGATGCTTGGCGCGATAAAGCCGTGTTCCAGCATCAGCAGGGAGTAGATAGCTTCCTGCACACCCGCCGCACCCAGAGAGTGACCGGTCATTGCTTTGGTCGCGGAAATCGCCGGGCTGTGGTTGCCAAACACTTCCTGAATCGCGCCCAGTTCTTTCACGTCGCCAACCGGCGTAGAAGTACCGTGGGAGTTCAGGTAGTCGATTGGGGTATCAACGCCGTTCATCGCCATTTTCATGCAACGCACCGCGCCTTCACCGGATGGAGCAACCATGTCTGCGCCATCAGACGTTGCGCCGTAGCCAACGATTTCTGCATAAATATGCGCGCCACGAGCCAGAGCGTGTTCCAGTTCTTCAACCACAACCATACCGCCGCCGCCAGCGATAACGAAACCATCGCGGTGTGCGTCATAGGTACGAGAAGCCTTGTCTGGCGTGTCGTTGTATTTGGTGGACAGCGCGCCCATTGCGTCAAATTCACAGGCCATTTCCCAGCACAGCTCTTCGCCGCCGCCAGCAAATACGATGTCCTGTTTGCCCAGCTGAATTTGCTCTACCGCGTTACCGATACAGTGTGCGGAGGTCGCACATGCGGAGCTGATAGAGTAGTTCACACCGTGAATTTTAAACGGGGTTGCGAGGCACGCGGAAACGCCGGAGCCCATCGCTTTGGTGACCACATATGGGCCA
>JBOFJM010000585.1:0-3215 GCA_051656825.1 Kluyvera sp. | reverse complement strand
AGAATCTCAACGCCGTCCTCTTTTTGATTAATCCCCGTCACCTCGGTGACATAGTCGTAATGATAGCCCTCATGATAAAAGAGGCGATCGCTTTTTTGGTAATCCCAGCCATTAACGGCTTTATTGAGAATATGTTCTTCCATGCTTATCGGTTCTCCGCATTCAGACGGCTTTCATTGATTGAGTTGGCTATTCGGATAAACGGCATATACACAGCAGTCATGACCACAATAACCAGTAGCTGATAAATGCCGCCGGATATTTGTCCGGTAAACAGAATGCCTGAGATAATGGGCGGAACGGTCCACGGAACGTTATTAGTGATGATGGGCAACATTCCCATATTGGTGAGCATCACCGCGCCGAAAAACGGAATGATCCAGCTCAACATATAAGGAATAAACATCACCGGGTTGAGAATAATGGGCAGGCCGAAATTAATCGGTTCACTAATATTAAAAATAGCCGGTGCAAAGGCGATCTTCGCCGTATTGCGGTTTTCCGCCAGACGTGAAAAAAGCCAGACGGCAATAATCGGTGCGACGGTCATCCCACCGGAGGAAACGGCCGAGAAATTGAAGAAGAGCGTAGAATACAGATGATGCGCCACGCCCATAATATTTTCGTTATCGTTAATGCCCCACGTCAGCCCGAATATTGGCCCCCAGACGGAGGTGGCGTGGATGCCGAACCATTGCAGCAGGCCAGTGGTGACGATGGCGACAACCGCAAAGAAGGGCGTTGACGCGGCTGCCAGCGCGGGTTTTTGCAGCATCGAGAGCAGCACTTCCGGCACAGAGGAGCTAAAGCAGGCGTGGAGTATCGCCGCCAGGATGACAAACACCAGCAGGGTGAAGCTACCGGGGATCAGCGACTCAAAACTACGCGCCACGGCGGGCGGGACGCTGTCCGGCATTTTGATGGTGAAATTCAGCTCCACCATACGATTAAATAGCCAGATGGTTAGGCCAGAAACTAACAGGCCGGTAAAAATCCCTTCCTGACCGATAAAACGAGTGTTAACGATGCCGCTTAGCGTGACGACCTGCTGATTGATATCGTTAGTGGTAAATTCCCACGGCAGACAAATAGAGAACGCCGCCAGCGAGTAAAAGACCACCACAATTGGCTCTTTATTTTTCGGGAAAAAGCGCCGTGTGCCGAAGAATGTGAAACCGACAATAATCAGCAGGGCGTTTATCGCCATCGTGCCATTGATAAAGTAATTACAGTAATGCTGTAGCAGCACCAGTCTCGCCGCCATTGCAGAGGTTTTCCATGCCTCGCTACTGCTGTAAAACAGTTCTCCAAACCCCAGCCCGGATGGGCCAAAAATAATACCCGCCGGATCGAGAAAAACGGAGCTTATCATAATAGCGATACCGGCAATCATTAATGGAACGCCTGACATAATAAAGGTGTCACGCAGCGTCAGTAGTAAGCGGTTTCCCGCAATTTTGCTGATGCCTTTGGTGAGCGCCATCTGAAGAGCAGTTGTTGACATTGGTGCAACCCCATCCCTGTAATGACAATAAAATTAGTCTTTCAGTAGCGCATCGATTCGCTGTTTAAGCCGCTCGCCATCCATGCTGCCAAACTCCTGGATACCCAGCGTTAAGGTTAATTTTTCCGGGTAATCTCGTTTGATATCTTCCTGCGCCCAGGCAATTTGCGGCCCGAGAATAATGATCTGTGAGTCTGGGGCGACATCAGGCAGGCTGGAATAATCATACGCTTCAACGGTATGTTCTATTCCTGCTGCGGCATACGCCGCTTTTAATTTTTTGGCCATCATGCTGGTGGACATACCTGAGTTACAAAAAAGTGAAATATTCATATTTAAGGCTCCATAAATCTAATCGGATAATATTCCATGGAAATCTTGTCGAATAATTGATACGCGTAGTGTCAGCTAACATACGCTTCGTTTTTTTCATGTAAATACCAATTTTAATAAAGGATATGTCTTTTGTGACTTTAATCCTGGTTTAATGGTTAAGTTGATTTTTACATTGAGCTTTTGTTTTTCTTGTCGTAAATAAACAGATGTGCAATACGTTATATATAATTGTTATTTATGGTTTGTTGTTTAAATATAATTATGGAGGATGCGAATGGCGATCTTACTTTTTGACTGGGGTGGCTCATCGGTAAAATATGGCGTCTGGGACAACGGCTCGCTGGTGCAAAAATCTGCGTTTAAAACCCCCGCCGATTGGCCGGCAATGCAGGCGGCGATGATGGCGATTTACCACCAGTACCGGCAGGATTTTACGCTTGAAGGGGTGTCGATAAGCGCGCCGGGGAATGTCGATCCTGAAAGGGGCGTGATTGGCGGGTTAAGTGCAATTCCTTATATTCATCACTTTTGCATCGTGGATGAGCTTCGCGCACTGTTTAAACTGCCGGTCTGTATTGAGAATGACGCGAATGCCGCCGCTATTGCAGAGGCCGCCATAGGGGCAGGGCAGCGGGATGAAACGGTGCTATTTGTGATTGTCGGCTCTGGCGTCGGCGGGGCGGTGGTGCGTAATAAAACCCTGCATCGAGGGGCGCACAAATATGCCGGTGAGTTTGGTCTGATGACATTGCACGATGGCAAGACGTTTAGCGAATTGGGTACGGCGGTAGCGATGGCGAGACGTTATTGCGAACGTAAGGCGCTGATTTCCGACTCGCTAAACGGTAGTGATATTTTCCGCCTGGCGGAGGAGGGCGATATTTTGGCGCAGGAGGAGGTGGCGTCATTTTATCACTGGATGGCGACTGGGTTGCTCAATTTACAGGTTTGCTACGATCCCGATTGCATTATTATCGGCGGCGGTATTTCGTCTAACGATGCGGTTATTGCTGGTATTCAGCAACAGCTACGTGAGAGCGTCGCAGAGAAAGGGCTATCTGAATTTCTGCCGCGCGTGGTGGCGTGTCAGTACCGCAATGACGCGAATCTGATTGGCGCTGCGGTTCACTTTACCCGCGCAATTTAAAGGCCGCTCTGTTGAGCGGCCTTTTGTATTATGGGCTGACGGGATGCCAGTTGCTATCCGGGGCGTAAGCGTTTAGCGCCTGCGCTTTCTGTGGTGATGCTTCGCCAAGATCGGCCTGATAAACGCTATCATCGCCGCTAATCATAAAGCTCATCACGCCCGTTTGGCCGTACTCGACAGGCCAGGCCACCATCGCAAAACCGCTGTTGTGGTCGGGAATAATACGAA
>JBOFJM010000584.1:0-24237 GCA_051656825.1 Kluyvera sp. | reverse complement strand
TTTCGCAGGGCATAAACGGCTAACACCAGGCTCGCCAGATATTCGCCGGGCATCGGCGAAAACGTGTCGATAGCGCCACATGCGGTTTGCAGTTGCTGGATGTTATCTCGCGAAATACCGGGCAGGGGGAGTAGGTACGGATCTTTTTTTAGCAGATTTGCCAGCAGGATAATGCGTTTTTGCTCCGGCTCGTCAATAAAATGGCCGACGCCAGGGCGGCTCGCAATACAAAACGCCCGTTCATAGCGCTGTTTTAGCCGCGCCAGCCTCTCCGTTACCCAGACTTCGGGCAAGTTTAACGCCGACGCGAGCTGTACGCGTGGAGTAAAGGCGTTGAGTAACAACAACGCCAGCAACCGATCATCATTATCATGGCGCTGTAAAAGCTGGAAATAGCTGCGCCGGTCGATAATTTTTAGCTGATAACCCGCGTTACCCGTGGGATGAATACGTGCCTTACCGCTCAGCGTGAAATTGAGGTAATCGATATCACGCAGAATGGTACGGCTCGAAACGCCAGTTTGCCGCGCCAGCTCGCTCAGCGGGCTGGGCTGCTGTTCCAGAATATCGACAAGTTTTAACTGGCGTTCATTCAGCATCAGGACACCTGGCGAAAATCAGTTAATGCGCCGACATGCTCTGCGGTCAGTGAGTTTAGTAACTCGCGTATCAGCGCAAATAAGGTGTTGTAATCCGTTTTGGAGATCATGCCGCTGTTGGCGTGCAGATAGCGGGTTGGTAGGCATAGCGCGACCACAGGCCGCCCGCCGCCCATCACGTTGTAGCGCCCACCGTCCGTTGCGCCGGTTTTCATGGTGCTGAACTGCAACGGCAGGTGCTGGTTTTCGGCTATTTTTCTCAGTGCGGCAACCAGCGGCTGATTGGGGAAATAGCGCTTATCAAACAGCATTAGCCCCGGCCCATCGCCCAGTTTCAGCGGATATTTTATATTATCGATACCCGGCACATCGCCCGCGACGGCGGTATCCAGCACGATAACCACGTCGGGTTTGATATGCTCCGCTGAGGTTTGCGCCCCGCGTAGCCCAACCTCTTCTTCCACGCTGCCGACGCCGTACAGGGTGATGTTAGGGTTATCGACCGTTTGTAAAAGCTCTGCCATCAGGGCGCAGCCGACACGGTTATCCAACGCCTTGCCGACGATTTTATCTTCCCCCCAGCGGGCAAAGTTCGCTTCCGGGCTGATGAAATCGCCAATCTCAATGCCGCGAGTTTTCACCTCCTGGCGGCTGCTCGCGCCAATATCAATGAACATTTCGTCAAACGTCAGCGGCTGCTGCTTCTGTTTTTCCGTTAAAGCATGAGGCGCTACGGAGCCGATTACCCCTGGAATTTTCTCTCCCTTGCGAGTACGGACGGTGACCCGATGGTTGAGCATCGACTGGCTCCACCAACTGCCAATGGTTGTGAAGCGCAGAAAACCGCTCTCGTCGATATGCGTAACCATAAAGCCGACTTCATCCATATGCCCAACCACTGCAACTTTTGGCCCCTGATGGCCTTTACGGGCAACAAAACTGCCCAGGCCGTCAAAGGTGATTTCATCAACGCATGGCTCCAGCGTATTGATGAGAAGAGTGCGCACTTCCTGTTCATCGCCGCTGACGGCGCTGGCTTCGCATAACTGCTGAAGTAACTTAATGTTCATGGGCAAGCTCCTGCTGTGCGGCTTTACGTTTGAGCCACAATCCTTTCAGAATGATGATTAACGAAATGTTGAGCGCCAGGCCTATCGCCAGCACCAGATAAAATGAGCCTACCGGAGACATCAGGCCAATCAGCGGGTCAAAGATACCTAAACCTGGCGCGAGCCGTTTGATTCCAAAAGCGATAACCAACATACCGGTGACGCCGCCTGACAGCGTATTAGCGGTAATCATTGGCAGCGGCGCGGCTAACGCATAGGGAATGGCGGGTTCCGTCGCCACCGTAGCACCAACCACAATCGCGCTGCTGGCGGCAGATTTTTCCTGCTGGGTGAACAGCTTAGGCGCCAGATAAGTAGCGATACCGGCTGCGACAGGCGGCATCAGCGCCACTACGCCGACGATGGCGTACCAGTCATAGATATGTTTTTCCAGTAGTGAGAAGCAGAAGAACCAGGCGGTTTTATTGATAGGCCCGCCCATATCGAACGCCAACATTGCGCCGACAAGAAACGCCGCGCCCATTTTCATTGACGGTGGAATGGTATTCAGGAAGTGCAGCAGCCCGCCCATAATGTCGGACATTACAGGGCCGATGACGTAATAGGTCAGTACGCCAAAGACCAGCAGTGTCACAAACGGGATCAGCATCGAGCCTAACAGCGGTTGCAGCCCTTTATCGTTCGCCAGATAACACACCAAAAAAGCGGGCGCGAATGCCGGTTTATCGCCGATAGACCAGGCGATATAGCCGCCCATAATCGGGATCATAAAGGTGAAACCCAGATACCCGATGGACTCGATAACCCACGTAAACGACGGCGCACCTTTCGACATGTCGGTATAAGGTAAACCGAATTGCACCAGCATATTGGCCAGGGCGACCAGAATGCCGCCGCCGATAACAAAGGGCAGCGCTGCCGAGACACCCGCCATCAGGTGGCTCATCACGCTACCCTGTTGTACCTCTTGCTGGCCGAGCTTAACGCCGCTATCGGCGGCAAAAAGCTGTGAATGTGAAGGCAATTGCGTGAAGATCTGGTCGATATTTTTCAGGGCTTGCGAAATGGCTATCTCATACACTTTTTTGCCCGCAAACCGCGCCCGGTCTTCCGCGCTTAACCCTCGCCCGGTCGCCAGAATGACGTAATCGGCGGCGGCTATTTCCTCGTTACTCAGGCGGTTTTCGACGCCGCTTGAACCTTGAGTTTCTACTTTAATGCTGTGACCAAGCGAGCGTGCTTTTTGCTCTAGCGCTTCTGCCACCATGTAGGTGTGAGCAATACCCGCCGGACAGTTGGTGATTGCCACTAAACGTAAGGATGACTCCATGATCGCCTCCTTATGAGGTGAGAGTCTGATTTAATAAAGCGAGCACCTGGTCGGCATCGCCTTGTTTTAGCTGCTGAATAAATTCCTGGTGAATAATTTTGCGACACAGCGTGCCGATGATTTTGACCTGTGAATCTTCACCCGCTTGCGGAACGCCGAGGCAAATCCAGCAGTTAACGGCTTCGCCATCGCTGGCTTTCCAGTCCACGATCTGGCTTTTTCGCGCAAATAACACAAACGGCTGTTTGACACAGTCGCTCTTGCCATGGGGAACGGCGACGCCAGAGCCAAAGCCGGTGGAGTGCAATTTCTCGCGCATCAGCAGGGTTTGCAGGAATTGATGCTTGTCGGTGATATAGCCGTTTTGAAACGCCATCTCCGAGAGTTGTTTGAGGATGGAATAGGGGCTATTTCCCGAAATAGCCAGATCAATGCAGCTTGCTGTAAGGGCCGTCATGGTGACACTCCGTTAAAAACGCGTTGGATCGAGTTTAACGGTGAGGCGGTGAAGAGATGAGCGGCAATATGTCAGCGTTTAGTGACATTTTGCGCGCTAAGCATATGCGCGCTTTGTGGCGAAAGCCTCATTTTGCTATCGGGAGATAAAGTGAAATATAACGCCGGAGATATGAATCAATTATTTTGAATAACTAGAGCAAATCCTTCCGCTTTTTGTTGTGCGAGATGAGGGCTATTATTTATATCATCAAGGCAGCGCGCCTTATCTAAACAACTAAGTTAAAGGGTTTATATCATGAACAACATCAAAACTTTTGTCGCAGTTATCGCTCTCTCCGCTTCTTTTGGTTCTTTCGCCGCGCAAACCGTTACCGCAACGGCCTCAACCATTGATGGCGCAGAAGCGAAAATTGCCGCACAGGCAGAACAGGCTGGCGCAAGTTCTTACAAAATTACCCAGGCTTACAGCGGTAACCGCGTACACATGACCGCAGAGCTGAATAAATAACTCGCGAGTCACTGTCGAAAGAGCGCCCCAGGGGCGCTTTTTTAGTTTATACCGGCCAGACGAAGCAGTGCGGTGGCGATCGCCGCAGCGATAATCACCACAATCAACGGCGCTTTCCGCCAGGCAAGGAAAAGAGCAAAACCCACACCCAGCACGCGCGCCATGCCAGCAAAATGTTCGCCTTCATAGAAGGTGGTTGCTAATGCGACGGAAAATAACAGCACCGTGGCGGCATCCGACAACAGCGCCTGAGAGCGCTCGGAGAAGGCTAAACGGCTCCCCAGTTTTGCCCCGCCTAAACGCATCAGATACGTCCCGACCGACAGAATGGCGATGCCCACAATAATCAGCGTGATATCAGCCATTATTTTTTCCTCGCCAGCAGGTCGAACAGCGACAGCAGTACCGGTAGGCCGACAGGGGCAAACGGTACGGTGGCGAGCGACAGCGCCGCACCGCTACAGGCGCGAATCAACGTGGTACGTTTTTTAAAGGCGGGGATCACCAGCGCCAATAAAATGGCGGGGAAAACCGCGTCCAGACCAATGGTTTCCGGGGCTGGCAACAGTTTACCCACCGCCGCGCCGAACAGCGTGCCCAGCGGCCAGAAGAGAGCCACGCCCATTCCACATAGCCAAAATGCGGCTTTGCGTTGCTTTGGCGTTGGCTGCGACAACCCAAACACCACGCTTTCATCATTCATAATATGGCAGCCGATAAAACTCGCGGCGCGGCGACCCACCAGGTCTCGCACCGTGACGCCAAACGGAATGTGCCGCGCGTTAACCAATAAACCGGCAGCCGCTGCCGCCAGAGGATTACCGCCGCTGGCGACAATGCCGATAAACATAAATTCAGACGCGCCCGCCAGTACGGAGACGGAAAGCAGCAGCGGAACCCACAGCGGGAAGCCATAAGCCATTGCCAGCGAACCATAGGAGACGCCCACCACGCCGACGGCCAGGCAGACGAGGAAAATCGCCTTAACGGTGCTGCCACTCAGGCAGGAGAACATTTTTAGTGACATGTAAATTTGCCATATCGAACGATATTTCCATTATAATGAACGAATCATTATAGCAGTTCAAGCCGAACGCTTCGTTCGGTATATAAAACGATGGAGTTGTGTATGACACAGCCAATCAACGTGATTGCCAAAAGCCTGGTGCGTGAACGGACGAGAACGGGGCTTTCTTTAACTGAGGTTGCCCGCCGAGCGGGTATTGCGAAATCGACACTTTCACAGCTTGAGGCCGGCAACGGTAATCCTAGCCTGGAAACGCTGTGGGCGCTGTGTGTGGCGCTGGATATCCCCTTTGCCCGTTTGCTGGAGCCACAGCCGCAAAAAACGCAGGTGATTCGGCGCGGTGAAGGCACAAAGGTGATTTCTGAGCAGGCAAACTACCAGGCGACGCTACTGGCGACCTGCCCGCCGGGGGCGCGGCGCGACATCTATTTGCTGACGACCCAACCGGGCGCAGATAGAGTTTCTCAGCCGCATTCTACCGGAGCGGTCGAGCACATTATGATAACGCAGGGTAGGGCGTTGGTGGGGCTGACGTCGGCTCCCGAGGAGCTTAACGCCGGAGATTACATCTGCTATCCCGCCGATGAAGAACATCTGTTTAAAGCGCTGGAACCGGATACATTCGCTATCCTTGTTGCCGAACAGAATTAAAGGTCAATGGGCGAAGTTATATAAATAACTGCGCTCATTTATATTAATCATACTCATTAACTAATATAATTTTATTATTTTAAATTCATTATTATATAAAATATTTATTTCCTTAGATATTATCTCTTTTCAGTGTTACCTCGCTCACGATTATCAATATGTGCTTATTTACGCGCTAATGTTTATTAGCTAATGTTCGGAAGCCTGTTATGGAATGTATTTTCTCTAATTAAGCATTTCTTCTAGTGATTTAATTATAAAAAAGATTCATCGCACTTATATAAATGCGCACGAAATCTCTCAGGGGGTTTCTGGGTTATTCTTTATTTCAAGGAAAGTGAATAATGAAGAAATCGACATTATCTATAGCAATTGGATTATTGTTGGTGGCTAATACAGGTTTTGCTAAAACAACAAAATTGACGTTGGAGCAACGCCTGGAGCAGTTAGAATCACGTCTGGAAGCAGCAGAAAATCGGGCAACAACCGCTGAACAGCAAGTACAATTTTTACAAGTACAACAGGCATCCGAAATTAAAGAAATTAAGGACGCTCAGGGTAATACACCGGTAAATGGTCAGGTATCAGCGGATGAGACGAAGAAAAATATCTCTACGCCTAACCTCCAGCTTAGCGGCTACGGTGACCTGAAAATCTACGGCGACGTCGAAATTAACATGGATGCGGAAAGTCGTCGCGGCACACTGAGCAAACTCAACGAAGACAATACCACCGAGCAGTGGGATATGGATGGTCGTATTCTGATTGGCTTTGATGGCATACGTAAAATGGATAACGGCCAGTTTGCTGGCTTTTCTATCCAGCCGTTGGCCGATCTGTACGGCAAATGAATCTTGATGATGCCTGGTTCAACTTTGGTCAGGAAAATGACTGGAAAATTAAAGTCGGTCGTTTTGAAGCCGCCGATATGTTCCCGCTTAACCAGGATACTTTCGTAGAGCATTCCGGTAATACCGCCAACGATCTCTATACCGATGGCCAGGGTTACATCTATATGATGAAAGAAGGCCGTGGTCGTTCCGACTCAGGCGGTAACTTCTTAATGAGTAAGAATATCGATAACTGGTATTTCGAACTTAACTCATTGATTGAAGACGGTACTACCATGTATGCCGATGGTGACACCATCAACACCGATGGCCGCACTTACCACGGGCGTGAGATGGAGAAAGAGAAAAACGTTGTTTATCTGCGCCCGGTCGTTACCTGGTCGCCAGCCACTGAACTCTCGTTCTCTGCGGCGATGGAATCTAACGTTGTTAACAATGCCTACGGCTACACCAACAGCAAAGGCGAATTTGTCGATCAATCCGACCGTACGGGCTACGGTTTAACTATGACCTGGAACGGTTTAAAAACCGACCCGGATAACGGCGTGGTCTTTAACCTGAATACCGCTTATTTAGATGCCACTAACGAAGAAGATTTTACTGCGGCCACTAATATTTTGTGGAAAAATATCGAACTTGGCTATATTTTCGCGCGTAACAAGATTACCGATTTTAGCGGCGTAGTGTGCGAGAACAGTTGTATTATCGAGGACGAAGGGACTTACGATATTCATACCATTCATGCTTCTTACTTAATTCCGAATGTAATGAATATGCAGAACTTCAATATTTATCTGGGAACCTATTACTCTAAAATTCAGAGTGATGAGGAAATCTCCTCTGATGATGACCGCTACGGCGCTCGTCTCCGCTTTAAATATTTCTTCTAATCATGCTCGCCACAAAACGCCCGTAAACGGGCGTTTTTTACTTACCCACCCAGCTATTTTTAACTTTAAATTTATCGGCGCGGTTGTAGCTGCATGAGTAGTTAAACGCTGTGCCATCTTCGAGTTTTGTCACGCCAGTCACTTTTAACATCGGTTTTCCTGGCGAAATATTCAGCAATGCGGCGAGGGTTTCATTAAAGAGATCGGCTTCTATTACCGAATTATAAAATTTAATTTTCTTCCCCGTTTTTTGCTCGATGTATTCGTAGAGTGAGCCATTTTCCAGCACCACACGATCAATGACATCAATAACGTTACACACAATCCATGAGTCTTCGACCAGCGCCGGAACGCCATCAATCATACGAACGCGGCGAATATAATGCACCGGCTGTTCGGCGGTGAGATCTAAGTGTTGGGAGACGAAAGTGGGGGCTGGAACGATTTGCGCAGTAACAAGCCGGCTCGTCACCTTTGCCTGCTGTTGAAATTCGCGGGAGAAGCCAAGAATGGAATCACTGGCTCCATTGTTGAGCATAAAAACATTATCCTGGAGACTGCGAGAAACAAACATTCCCTTGCCGTGTATCCGCTCAATAAATCCTTCCTGCTCAAGAATATGCATCGCCTTCTGCAAAGTGACTCGGGTCACACCATATTGCACCGCGAGATCTCGCTCAGAAGGGATTTTTTCCCCGATGGCGTATTTCTTTTCCTGAATGGCGTTTTTTATGCTGTTTTTAATCTCAATATAGCGGGCAGTCATTTTCTGTTTTTCCGTAGGCATCCAGAGATCAAGGCGCGCCTCCACTACGGCGTGTTTCCATCGCCAACAGTGAAGCCGCGCCTAGTGTAGCATGGCTGGCTACATGCCTACGGGCATTATGCGTTCGCCGCCTTCAACTGAGTGTCTTCCGCTGCTTCCGTCGCCAGTTGGTTCCTTTCCATCATTTTAAAGAATGGGAAGTAGATAATCGTTGAGATAATGACCATGCAACCAGACCATATCGCCGCAGGAATATTACCTGCCGTTGCGAAATAGGCGTTCAGAATCGGCGGCATTGTCCACGGGATCTGGAACACTGGGCGAGCAATAATATTAAAGTCCATCAGCAAATAAGAGCAGGTGCAAAGCACCATCGGGGTGATAATTAACGGCAACATCATTAGTGGGTTGAGCACCATAGGAACGCCAAAAATAACGGGTTCATTGATGCAAAAAATTGCCGGTGTGATAGACATCCGACCCAACGATTTATAATAACGACTTTTAGATATCATCATCGCCAGCACCAGCCCCATCGTCGCCCCAGAACCGCCAGAGCAGATAAAGAAGTTATAAAACCCTTCAGCCGTGATATGGGGAATGGGTTGATGAGCTAAAAAAGCCTCGGTGTTTTCAGCAATAAACTTCAAAAAAATCGGGCTTGTGATACCGGAAAGAACGTTGGTTCCATGAATACCGCAGCACCATAATAGTGAGATTAAAAAAACCAGTAGCAACATGCCCGGAAGGGTATCAAGCCCTGTGACCAACGGGCTGAGGATCAGCGTAAAAAAAGCATTGATATCAAAATCTAAAATCACGCGGATAAACCAAATCAATACCAGGCATACAACGGCGGGAATCAGGCTGATAAACGATTGCAGTACCGCAGGCGGAACGCTTTCAGGCAATTTTATGTAAATCTTATGAACAATAAAAAACCGGACAATATAGACCGTCGCGATAGAAAGAATGATGGCGGAAAACAGGCCGGAAGCACCAAAGTTATCCACGTTGATTTTCCATTGGCTATCGAGTTGCGCCATTAAGAACACAGCAACGGTGATACAAGTACAGCTTAAACCGTCCAGCGATAACTGTTTTGCCAGGCTATAGCTGATACCAATGGCTGAGATAAGCCCGATAGCGCCAAAAGTCACGCTGACCGGGACGCTGAGGGTATGGCTGAAATCGCCTAAAAACTCACTCCATCCTGGAATAGGCAGGTTGGCGATAATAAGAAAAATACTGCCAGCAATAATAAAAGGTAATGTGTAGGTAATCCCATTACGTACTGCAACCAGAATCGTATTCTCACCTACTTTAATTAAAATAGGGACAACTTGACGTTCTAAGAACTTTATCATGGCACTATCCTTAGTCTGCAATTCAGAGAGGGATTACCGATATTGTGGTAAATAGTCGCGATTAGCGGCCAGATAATCATTAAGAATTTTTTCTGCGATATCGACGGAAGGGACTAACGGATGTGATGCCAGCGCGAGCAGCGCCGTCTGTTTATTCCCTGTGATAGCGGCTTCAACCGTTAATTCCTCAAAGGCTTTTACGCTCTGAATTAGCCCTCTAACCGTCACGGGCAGGCGACCATATGCCAATGGGTGCGCGCCACGGCTATCAATTACCGCATTGGTTTCAATAACGGCCTCATCAGGTAGGTCAGGTGTCGTTCCCCGGTTTGGAATGTTTACTACATGTATTTCCTGCTTATTATTGTAAATCGAACTGATTATTGAGCAGGCCGTATCGGAATAAAGAGCGCCGCCGCGCGCGGAAAGCGCCGCAGGTTTTTCGCACAGCGAAGGGTCGCGATAAAGCTCAAAAAGCGATTTTTCAATGACCAGTGACTGCTCACCTCGCGTTCCGCCATGCTGAAGTTCAGCGATTTCATGCTCTACCATTTCTCGGTTCAGGTAGAAGTATTTCAGATAGGAGAGGGGGTAAAGTTTTAGCGAGCGAATAAAGTCAGCGGGTAAACCGAGATCGGGGATATTTTTCAGCTTATTCGCGCCGACGCCTTGCGCGAGCTTCTCAATAAAATCGTCAGTGAGATCCTGACCATTAACCGCAATTTGGTCGGCAAAAATAAGATGGTTTAGCCCCATGATGCGCGCGTATACATCGTCTCGTTCCACACCGTAAGCACCGGCAATATCGCGCATCATGCTGTTAGCACCGCTGCAAATACCCAATGATTTTATAGGGCTATATTTTGCGATAGCTTCCGTTACGATCCCGGCGGGATTGGTAAAGTTGATAAGCCAGGCGTCCGGGCATAGGCGTTCCATTTTTTTGCACACCTCCAGCAATGCGGGGATAGTGCGCTGTGCTTTCATAAAGCCGCCTGGGCCGGTCGTTTCCTGGCCGAGCACCCCGTAGCGCAGGGGGATTTTTTCATCCTGAATACGAGCCGCCAACTGGCCCACACGAATTTGCGTCGTGACAAAATCAGCGCCATCCAGCGCCTTATCCAGGTCGGTTGTGAGATGAACAACCATATCAATACCGGCTTTTTTGACCATTCGCTGAGCCAGCGCGCCGACAACGTCGAGTTTCTCTTTTCCCGCCTCAATATCGACGAGCCAATATTCGCTAACCGGTAACTCTCCGTGACGGCGAATAAAACCATCAATAAGTTCAGGGGTATAGCCAGAACCCCCGCCCAGGGTCACTACTTTTAGTGTCTTCATGCTGTCCGTGCTCCATTGTTATAACTGGCATATGCCAGTTCGAGCGACGTTAGCACAAAGGGATAGGGTTTCAATGACCGAGGGAGCGTTTATGGTGAGTTTTTTGGAAAATGGGAGAAAGGTCTAAAAATGAGAGAAAGAAGGTGAAAACGCGTTCGAGACAAAAGGGGGCGGAGCATGATGCTGTAAACCCCCAGCGCATATCCGCCGGGGGTTTACGGGGTTTAGTCCAGATAAAACACGGCTTTTAACTCGGTGCTTACCGGGCTATTGTCGGGGTTTGCAGGCATGACATCCGCCATGTGTTTCCACCAACGCTGGCACACTTCCGTATTGGCCACTGCGTTCCAGCGTTCTTCTGACTCAATCTCAACGGTTGCGAACAGCAGGTTACGTTCTTTATCGAGATAAATAGCGTAATGGTGCGCGCCATGAGATTTCAGTACCGCCTCCAGTTCTGGCCAGATTGGGTTATGACGACGCTGATACTCTTCGTGTGCATCAGGGTTCACCTGCATCACAAAGGCTTTGCGGATCATAATGCCTCCAGGTACAGCGCTCGCACTTCATCACGGCTGGCTGTACGTGGGTTGCAAGGGGCGCAAGGGTCAGCCAGCGCTTTATCCAGCCATCCTTCGATATCGTCTTTGGTGATGCCCAGTTTTGCGAAACCTTCAGGGATCCCAACGCGAGCGCTGAGCTTACGGATAGCGTTAATCGCTTCGACGCTTGCGGCTTCATCGCTCATATTACGTGTATCGACGCCCATCGCCTGCGCGATACGAGCAAAACGCGCAACCGCATTCGGGCGGTTAAAGTTTTCAATTACGGGCAGCAAAATCGCATTACAGACGCCGTGCGGCAGGTTATGCGTAGCACCCGGCTGATGGGCTAATGCGTGTACCAAACCCAGGCCCGCGCTGTTGAACGCCATGCCCGCCAGATACTGACCAAATGCCATTTGCTCGCGCGCTTCCAGGTTGTGCCCATTGTCCACAGCTTCTGGCAGCCACAGGTTTATCAGGCGAATCGCTTCCAGCGCGTTGGCGTCGGTTAATGGGTGCGCGCCCACGGAAACATACGCTTCAACGGCGTGAGTTAAGGCGTCCATACCGGTTGCAGCGGTCACAGAAGCGGGGATATCCAGCATGACGCTGGCATCGTCCACGGCGATATCCGGGATGATATTGGCATCGATAATCACTTCTTTTACCTGGCGCGCGGTATCAATGATGACGGCGTTGCTGGTCATTTCAGCGGCTGTGCCTGCGGTGGTGTTGATTGCCACCAGATGCACGCCCGCGTTAACCACTTTACCGACGCCGGAATAGGCGGTAGACGGGCCAGGGTTGGCGGTCAGAATTTTAATCGCTTTTGCGGTGTCGATTGGGCTACCGCCACCGAAGGCGATGATGTAGTCGCATTTTTCCGCCTGATACGCGGCAAAGCCTTTTTGCACCAGCTCTTCGGTTGGGTTCGGGAATACCTCATCGAACAGGTGATAAGGCATTTTATGCGCGTCCAGCGCAGTAAACAGGCTATCCAGCAGGCCCAGCTTCACCAGTTGCCCGTCCGTCACCACCAGGGCTTTGCCCCACTGCTTATTGGCTACCAGATTGACCATATCGGTAATCGCGCCCGCGCCGTGCAGGCTGATTTTGGGAAGCGCCAACATAAAGCTCATGATATTTCTCCTTAAAATGAAAGCTCTATGTCCGGCGACAGGCTGTGTCGCCGGGCGTGAGCGGATAGATTACAGCGCGAGGGCGCTGGCGAGTGGGGTGACGCCGAAGCGTTTGCCAAGCGCAATCAACTCGTCGCGAGAGATGGTCTGCTTCATGCCGCCCATCGAGTAGACTTTGACCAGGATTTCTGCGGATTTCTCGGCGGTATCAATCAGGCCGAAAGCTTCGTCAAGCGTAGGGCCGCTGCCGAAGACGCCGTGGAACGGCCATAGCACCAGCGCGTGTTTCTGCATTTCAACGGCGGTCGCCTCGCCGATTCCGTCGGTTCCCGGAACCATCCACGGCAGAATGCCAACACCGTCCGGGAACACCACCAGGCACTCGGTGCTGCCTTCCCACAGTTTGCGGGTAATCAGCGCGGTGTTGTTTTCCAGAACGTAGGTCAGGGCAATCAGGTTGGTCGCGTGGCAGTGCATGATCACGCGGTCTTTGCCGTTAGTGGCTTTGATACGCTCGCAGTGTGATAAGAAGTGCGCTGGCAGCTCGGAGGTTGGGACGGCTTCGTCGGTCAGGCCCCACAGGATATGATAACCCGCACCGTCGCTATCGATTTTCACTACGCCGAGGTTGGCGGAAGGCTCAATCTGCACGTTGCGGAAGAATTTGCCGGAACCGGTCACGATAAACGGCGTGTTTGCCAGCATCGGCATCGGTTGGCTCAGCGCGATATAGCGCGGTTTCGCGTGGAAATCAGCGGTGTATGGCGCAATATCGGCATCATCAAGGCGCAGCGTCAGGTTGCCGCCGTTACGTTCGTCCCAGCCTTTCAGCCACGCATCGGAAGTGGCTTTGATCATCCCCTGGACAAACCAGGAATCAGTAATGTTTTGCATGTTCGGTGTTCCTGTTTATTGCCCGAACGTTATCGGGTCTTACGTAGGCCGGATAAGCGAAGCGCCATCCGGCAATCGTGTTTCATTCATTGCCGGATGGCGACGCGAGGCGTCTTATCCGGCCTACAAGGCTGGCGCCACGGTTAGCTACGTTTGCTCAAAATCTCTTTTTCATACGCGCGCACGTTTTCCAGCCACTGGCTACCCGCTGGAGCGTCATTGCGCTGGCAGTACATTTCCCACACCGCTTGCCACGGCAGGCATTTCTGTTCTTCCAGCAGCGCCAGACGTGCGGTGTAGTCGCCGGATTCTTCCAGTTCACGCAGTTGAGCGGTTGGCTCCAGCAGTGCGCGCAGCAGCGCTTTTTTCATGTTGCGGGTTCCGATAACCCATGCCGCGATACGGTTGATAGAGGCATCGAAGAAATCGAGGCCGATATGCACGCGGTCGAACAGGTCGTGGCGAATGATTTCGCTCGCAATCGCCTGTGTTTCGTCGTCCAGCAGGACAACGTGATCGCTATCCCAGCGCACCGGACGGCTGACGTGCAGCAGCAGACGCGGCACGTACAGCATGGCAGCGGAGATCTTGTCGGAGATAACTTCCGTTGGGTGGAAGTGGCCCGCATCCAGACACAGCGCGGTTTGGCGGCTGGTGGCGTAACCCATATAAAATTCGTTGGAACCCACGGTGTAGCTTTCTGCACCAATGCCGAACAGCTTGCTCTCTACGGCATCAATGTGGTGTGCCGGGTCCAGTTTTTCGCTGATCACTTCATCCAGCGCAGCAGCCAGACGCTGGCGCGGCGCTAAACGGTCAACGGTCACGTCTTTCATGCCATCCGGGATCCAGATGTTCATCACTGACGGCGTGCCCAACTGCTCGCCAAAGTAGGCCGAAATGCGACGGCTGGCTTTGCAGTGGTCAATCCAGAACTGGCGGATTTCTGGGTTTGCGTGAGACAGCGTAAAGCCATCGGCACTCAGCGGATGCGAGAAGCAAGACGGGTTAAAGTCGAGGCCGAGATGATGTTCCTTCGCCCACTCAACCCAGTTTTTGAGGTGCTCTGGTTTGATTTCGTTACGCGCAACTGGGGTTTCAGACTCCAGATAAATCGCGTGCAGGTTCAGGCGTTTTGGCCCAGGAATCAGGCTCAGCGCCTGTTCCAGGTCGGCACGCAGCTCGGTGGCATTGCGCGCTTTGCCCGGATAGTTGCCGGTCGCCTGAATCCCACCTGTCAAATTGCCTTCTGGATTTTCAAAACCCGCGACATCATCGCCCTGCCAGCAGTGCATGGATACCGGTAAGCGATCCAACTGCTGCAACGCCTTTTCGACGTCGATGCCGACGGCGGAATAGCGTTGTTTCGCGAGTTCCCAGGCTTGTTCAATTTGAGTGGTCATGCGCAAAGCTCCTTTGTCTGTCGTGGTGCCTGAAACTGCGCAACGTAGCGGGCAATTTCATGGTCTGGGTTAGGGGTGAAGGTGGTAAGACCATAGTTGTGGGTCACCACCTTGCGGAATTCGTCAACGTTGGCCAGCTCATCCAGCGTCATAAGCTGAATACCAATATTGCCGAGGGTAGAGGCTTCTATCGGGCCAGCGACTACCGTAATGCCACAGGCATCGGCGCACAGTTGATTGAGCAGTTGGTTCTGGCAGCCGCCGCCCACAATGTGCAGTTGGCTGAATGGCTTGCCGCGAAGCGCCGTGAGTTCGCGTAAAACTTCGGCGTACAACAGCGCCAGGCTATCGAAAATGCAGCGCGCCAGTTCAGCGGCGCTGGTCGGGATCGGCTGGCCCGTTTCGCGACAAGCGGCCTGAATTTCAGCGCTCATATGTTCTGGATTAATAAAGCGATCGTCGTTCGGGTTAATCAGGCAGCGGCAGGCTGGCAGTGCCTCGGTTTTCGCAATCAGCGTGGGCAGGTCGCGCACTTCCTGTTCTTTCAACACGCGTTGCAGCAGCCACAGCCCCATAATGTTTTTCAGCACCCGATAACGCCCTTCTGCACCGCCTTCATTGGTGATGTTGGCGCGCTGCGCTTGCTCGCTGGTGTACGGCGTTTTACTTTCAAACCCCATCAGCGACCAGGTGCCGGAAGAGAGATAAGCCGCATCGGCGCTGGCAAGCGGCGAGGCGATCACCGCGCTGGCGGTATCGTGGCTTGCCACCGCGACGACCGGAATATCATTCCCCTGCGGGCAAACCCACTGGCCGATAACATTGCCCGGATGCGTCGGCGTGCCAAACCAGGACGCCGGTGCGCCCGTCCAGTTGAGCAGGTCTTCATCCCAGTTATCGCTTTCGATATTCACCAATTGCGTGGTGGTCGCGTTGGTGTATTCCCAGTTCATCTTGCCGGTCAGGCGGTAGCTGAAATAGTCAGGGATCAGCAGCGCGTGGGCAGCCTGTACAACCAGCTCCGGCTGTTGCTCAACCAGCGCGCGTAGCTGATACAGGGTGTTGAATGGCAGAAACTGAATGCCGCTGCGGCGATAAATGTTGCCTTTGCCAAGCTGTTCCATCGCTCTGGCCATCATGCCGTCGGTGCGGCTATCGCGATAGGCGACGGGCAGCCCCACTCGCTGGCCGTTTTTGTCCAGCAGGACGTAGTCCACGCCCCAGGTGTCGATGCCGATGCTGTCAATGCGGATACCTTCATTACACACTTTATTCAGGCCGGTGCGGATTTCTGCTTCCAGGCTATCGATATCCCAGGTGTCAAAACCCGCCTGTTTATGCAGGTTGTTAACGAAACGGTGGATTTCGCGCAGTGAAAGTGAACGCCGTTCGGCGTCGTAACACGCCAGCATTACACGCCCGCTTGAGGCACCTAAATCGACGGCCACACAATGGCGAAAAGTCATGGCAAGAGTCCTTCTAAGAGTCATTGCAGACAGTCTAAAAAAAGGACTCAGACACAACCTTCTCGTTACTGACAGGCCAAATAGGGCGCTGGCAAGAAAGCAAAGATGAACGTGAGGGAGTTCACAAATTCCTGCGATGGCACTGCGCGGAGTGGGTGTGATGGCGTCCGCATTTCCCGATCTTTCCGGCTGTTTCTTGAAAAAATGACCAGTTTTGCGCGCTTTGCTGTCAAAACGTTAAGGTGAGATGGGCCGTCGAATATTACTATCCTGATAATATTTCTCATTTGGCGGGAGTCGTTATGACCGTACTACACAGCGTGGATTTCTTTTCATCAGGTAAGATGCCCGTTGCTATCGAACCACGGCTACCGCAAGCGGCATTTCCTGAACATCATCATGATTTTAATGAGATTGTTATCGTCGAGCACGGTACAGGCATTCATGTGCTGAATGGCCAGCCATATACTATTTGCGGAGGTACGGTTTGCTTTGTGCGGGACGTTGATAGACACCTTTACGAGCACACCGATAACCTGTGTTTGACCAACGTGCTGTACCGCGCGGCGGATGCTTTCCAGTTCTTGTCAGGTTTGAATAAGTTGCTGCCGCAGGAACAAGATGGTCACTACCCTTCGCACTGGTGCGTGAACCAAAACACGTTGCAGCAGGTTAGGGCTATCGTCAGCCAGATGGAAGAGGCCAACGACAGCACCGATATGATGGCGCTGGCGAACCGCGAAATTCTGTTTATGCAGTTGCTGGTGGCGCTGCGTAAAGGCAGCCAGGAGCAGGGCGTGATGGATAACGATGCGCGCCTGAATTTGCTGATGGCCTGGCTGGAAGAACACTTTGCAGAAGACGTGTGCTGGGAAGCGTTGGCCGCGCGGTTTTCACTGTCTCTGCGCACGTTGCATCGCCAACTGAAACACTGCACCGGCCTGACGCCGCAGCGCTACCTCAACCGCCTGCGCCTGATTAAAGCACGGCACTTGCTGCGCCATAGCGATGAAAGCGTGACGGACATTGCCTACCATTGTGGCTTTGGCGACAGTAATCACTTTTCAACGCTGTTTCGCCGAGAATTCGACTGGTCGCCACGCGATATTCGCCAGGGGCGCGACACCATGCTTCAGTAACGCGAAGGGAATCACCGTTTTTTTACCTCAAAACGGCTAAAAATAGAGAGTTGTTCGTCGTGAGGTATCCGCGTGTCAGATCAGTTAATTCTTCGTAAGGCCGATTTTTTTGTGAATACGGCGCAGGCCGTGACCGTGGCCGATCGCTATCCGCAGAACGTTTTCGCTGAACATACCCATGAATTTTGCGAGCTGGTGCTGGTTTGGCGCGGCAACGGCTTGCACATCCTCAACGACCGTCCTTACCGCATCACCCGTGGCGATTTGTTTTACATCCGCGCGGAAGATAAACACTCTTATGCATCCGTTAACGATCTGGTTTTACAGAATATTATCTACTGCCCCGAGCGCTTAAAGCTTAACCTGGATTGGGTGGCTCATATTCCGGGGCTGCACGGTTCGCACTGGGCTTCGCACTGGCGAATTGGCAGCACTGGCATGACTCAGGCGCGGAATATTATGAATCAACTGGAGAACGAGTGCCGCAAAGAGGACGAGCTGGCAAATGAGATGTCGGAACTGCTGTTTGCTCAGTTGGTGGTGTGCCTCAAGCGGCATCGTTACGCCACGGATAACCAGGCGGCAACGCAGAGCGAAGCGCTGCTGGATAAGCTGTTAACGGCGTTGGCGGGTAGCCTTAATCGCCCGTTTGTGCTCGACGAATTTTGCGAGCAGCAAGCCTGTAGCGAGCGTGCGCTACGCCAACAATTTCGCAGCCAGACCGGTATGACTATCAACCATTACCTGCGACAACTGCGCATTTGTCATGCTCAGTACCTGTTATCGCATACCGAAAAGCTGATTGGTGAAGTGGCCATGCAGTGCGGTTTTGAAGACAGTAACTATTTTTCAGTGGTCTTTAACCGCGAAGTTGGGATGACGCCAGGGCAATGGCGCCATCGTAGTCGGGTTATAGCATAATATATAAATATGGTTTATATATTGCAGTGGCATTTTGATACATATTCAGACTAAATCAGACATATTTAGTGAATGCTCTGTGCAATAAGTCACAGTTGCTCTTTTATTTTTATTTTATTCTTAACAAACTTATTTGTCGGAGTAACGTTTGTGTTGACCAACTCTATAATCATCAAAAGTCTGCTTTTAATTTTGCTATCTTGCGATCGCAAAATTAAAAGCATGCTTGATTATTTTTGCTGGTTTAATTCCGTTAACGATCTGGCAGAAAATGATATCGCCGAGCAGGAGTGTATGGATACGCAAATGGCGCGCGAATGGTCCAGCCTGTGGGGCTGCGCCAGCGAGGCTATCGGCGCGAGCGTACGCCAGAGCTGCCATCGTCCTGCCCGTTTTGGCCTGTATTTCCCGCAGGCGCTGCTGTGCCGTCGCAAACGTGACGAGCTGGCCTTCAGTTTCCGTAACTCCAGCCTGCATCAACTGTTAGTTTGCCGCCATGCCAGCGGTGCTGACGGTGAAAGCCTGGCTTATCAATTTGTTAGTCCTACACAAAGCACAATGCGCATTTTCGCCATTGTGCTTTTTTTATTGCCTGAATCTACGAGGAATCATTATGTACATTGTTTGTGTTGCGGCTTGTCCGACCGGCGTTGCTCATACCTACATGGCTGCGGAATCGCTTGAAATCACGGGGAAAAACCGTGGGCATGAAGTCAAAGTGGAAACGCAGGGGAGCATGGGCGCTGAGAATGAAATTACGCCAGAGGATCTGGCGCGCGCCGATGCGGTCATCATTGCTGCCGATGTTGCGATTAGCGGGAAAGAGCGTTTCGACGGCATGGTGAAGCTCGAATGCAGCGTCTCTGATCCCATCAAATTTGGCGATGCGGTGTTTGAAGCGGTAGAGCAGGAGGTGGCAAATGGCTAAGTTTCAGGGGGGGGACAAACCGTCTACCGGGATAGAGGTCAAGAACGCCATTATGACCGGTGTTTCATGGATGCTGCCGTTCGTCATTGCTGGAGCGGTGCTAATGGGGATCGCCCGTATCGGCGCTTCTCTCTACGGTATTGATAACATCTGGGATGCCAGCTACGGGCAGGCCGGCATGGTGGTGCAGTTGCTGCACAAATTTGATGGCTTCGGCGGGCTGGCGCTGTCCCTGATGTTGCCGGTGGTGGCTGGCTATATCAGCTTTGCGCTGGCGAACAAACCGGGCCTTGCGCCGGGGATGATTGGCGGCCTGCTGGCGAGTAACCTGGGAACCGGTTTTCTCGGCGCGCTGGCGGCCGGTTTTGTCGCGGGCTATATCGTTCGCGCCCTGAACCGCTACATCAAATTGCCGAAGGCGCTCTCCTCTGCTGTGCCTATTTTCATTCTGCCGGTCGGCGGTACGCTGCTGACCTGCGTGGTGATGGCATTTGTTATCGGTACGCCGCTGGCGGCGTTGAATCACGGCATGGAAAGCTGGATGTTATCCATGTCCGGCACTAACAAAGTGCTGCTGGCGGCGGTCATTGGCGGCATGGTCGGGTTTGACCTCGGCGGCCCGATTAACAAGGCAGCGGTGACGACGGCAATGGCGTTACTGGCCTCCGGTATTTATGACCCGAACACCGCCGCGCAGGTGGCGATTATCGTGCCGCCAATTGGTCTGGGTGTCGCTACGCTGCTGTGGTCGTCACGCTTCCCGGAATCCCTGCGTGAGGCGGGCAAAGCCTCTACGTTGATGGGGCTGATTGGTGTTTCTGAAGGAGCTATTCCGTTTGCGCTGTCAAACCCAAGAATCATTGTCGTCAACGTGATTGGCTCGGCGGTGGGGGCGGCGATGGCGGTAGGATTAGGGGCGGTAAACCATGCGCCGATCTCCGGTTTTTACGGCTGGCTGGCGGTAGAAAAATGGCCGATTTACGTGCTCTCGATTGTCTGCGGCTCGGCGATTATCGCCTGCGGCTCACTGTTGATTTTCCGTGGCCCGACCGCCACGCCAGAGGTGAAAAAAGAGACGGCGGTACCGAAATTTAAAGCCAGTCGTTAACGTTCCACGGAATTAATATCTCTATATTTAGTGCGGGTAAATATCCGTACGGGTTACCTACGCCTTAAAACAGGAATAAACGAAATGAAAACGGTTCATTTAATTCAGCATACGCACTGGGATCGTGAATGGTATTTTACGGAAAATGATTCCCAGGCTCTGCTTTATTATTTTATGGCGGATCTTATCCAACGTCTTGAAGCGGATGAATCATTAGGCCCATTTATGCTTGATGGCCAAACGGTGGTGCTGGAGGATTATTTCCAACAGGAACCAGAAAACCGCAAACGCGTGCAGGCGCTGGTGAATGCCGGACGTTTGTTAATCGGCCCCTGGTATACACAGACCGATTTTTTAGTGGTTGGCGCTGAGTCCATCACCCGCAATCTGCTGCTGGGGCAGGCAGACTGTGACGAAATAGGGCCGAGAATGGCGGTTGGTTATGTGCCGGACTCCTTTGGTCAGAGCGCACAGTTGCCCATGTTCCTTAATCAGTTTGCCATTGACCACGCGGTTATCTGGCGCGGCTGGAGCGAGTACGACACGCCGTTTACCGAGTTCCGCTGGCAAAGCCAGGGGGGGAGCGTTGTGACGACGGCGGTGTTGCCGCAGGGTTATGGGTGCGCGAAGTGGCTGCCGACGGATGCCAACCAGGCGTGGCCG
Organism: Kluyvera sp.; assembly: GCA_051656825.1. Taxonomy (GTDB): domain Bacteria; phylum Pseudomonadota; class Gammaproteobacteria; order Enterobacterales; family Enterobacteriaceae; genus Kluyvera. The sequence continues at coordinate 3,172 of JBOFJM010000584.1, read as the reverse complement.
CGCCTCTCTGCGGTTATGGAAAAACAGGCGGCATTTAGCCGCAGTACGCAGCTATTACTGCCGAACGGCAACGATCAGTCACCGTTTGAGTACGGCGTTCCGGCCATGCTCGACACGCTGAATCAAGAACAAACGGCGTACCGCTTTATTCGCAGCGACTTTAGCCGCTATTTTGCCGCGCTGGCGGATACGCCGCTGGAGACCTTTGAAGGCGAACTGCTAAGCCCAAAATATATGCGTATCCATCGCGGCATTTTTTCTACCCGCATGGATATTAAACAGGCCAACGTCCGGCTGGAGAACTTCGTCAGCCGTCAGCTAGAACCGCTGCTGAGCGTGGCCTGGACGCTGGGGCTGCCCTATCCGCAGCACGCCATTGAGACAATATGGCGCGAGGCGATGAAATCCCACGCCCACGATAGCATCGGTGGGTGTAACGCCGATCGCGTGAATGCGATGGTGAAGGCGCGTTTGCTCTCGGGCCAGGAAAAAGCTGAGCAGTTGTATGAGCTGAATATGCAGATGTTGGCGAACGGCATTACGGCACAGCAACAGGGAAAAAAAATCATCGTCTTCAACGCGCTGCCGTCGGTGCGTGATGGCCTGGTGGCGCTGACACTCTACTTACCCAGCGAGGCGTTCCGCATTGTTGACGAGCAGGGGCAACCCTGCCGCTGGCAGATTATGCGTGAGACATCGCAGGATATGTCCGTCATTGTTCAGGAGCTGTCTAACAGCTCCGATCCCGTCTTTTATCGCAAGTGCGATATTTTACTGGAAGCCACATCGCTCCCCGCCTGCGGCTATACCACCCTGTATCTGCAAGATGAGTGCGCCCCCGGATTTGCTGTGCCGTCCTCGACAGAAGAGGCGCTGGAGAACCCGTGGTTGCGCCTGACGCTGGAAGGTGAACAGGTCGTTCTGGTCGATAAACGCAGCGGTAAGCGCTGGGAAAATCTGATTCAACTGGTGGACGGCGGCGATGCCGGTGACACCTATAACTATTCTCCACCGGAGGATGACTGGCGCGTTACCGGCGCAGGGGCGCTGCTTCGCGCCGACTGGCAGCGCGGCGCGCTGGTGGACACGTTGTCGCTAAGCTGGTCTATCGCCGCACCGCACACGCTGGCCGACAGGCAACAGCACCGTCGTAATGCGCAGTTGGATGTCAGCATGGTGGTCACGCTGGATCACCTGCGCCCGACACTTGACCTCCAGGTCAGCGTCAACAACACCCTGCAAGATCACCGTTTACAGGTGGAAATTCCTGTCGATGTCTTTACCGATGTCCATTTTGCCGATCAACCGTTTGGTCTCATTCGCCGCGCCAACCGCCCAGCCACGCTGGATGTCTGGCAGCAGGAAAAATGGGGGGAAGCACCGGCATCGCTGTGGCCAATGCAAAGCCTGGTGATGATGCACGATGGTAAGCAGGGGATCGGCGTGGTAACGGACGGGCTGCGCGAATATGAAATTCCCGCAGAACGCCCATCGGTTATCGCCATTACGCTGCTGCGTAGCGTGGGCTGGCTGGGACGTGCCGGTATGCCGTGGCGTCCGGGACGCGCATCCGGTATGGCGCTGCCTTCCCCAGACTCACAGATTCCAGGCGAATTTAACGCCCGCTTCGCGATCATCCCGTTGTGCGACGGTGAAAGCCCGAACTTCTGGCGCGAAGTCGAAGCCTGGCGCACACCGCCAGTCGGCTGGCTGGATTCCGGCTGGGCGCGTTTTAAAACTAATCCACACGCGCAGACATTCCCGACAGCCTACAGCCTGCTGCACTGGGAGACACCACTGCATTTCAGCACCCTGAAAAAAGCACAACGCGAAGACGCGCTGATTTTACGCGGCTGGAACCCCGGCTCACAGCCGCAGATAAGCTCAACGCCGGTCGCTGAGGCGACAGTGTGCGAAGTCACGCTGGCGGAAAAAACGCTGAACCTGTCGCATGAAACGATACCGGCCTGCACGCCGATCTCATGGCGTATTACGCCCGCAGCCAGAGGATAATACTGTGTTAAACATTCGTTTTACCTGCCCGTTGCCAAACGGTCTACATGCCCGCCCGGCCAGTGCGTTAGAGCAGCGCGTCAGCGCATTTCAGGCTCGCGTTCAGATAGTCAATCTGCGTAACCAGCGTCAGGCCGATGCCCGTAGCGTGCTGGCGATGATTGGGACCGATATTTTGCATCAGGACTCGTGTGAACTGGTGATTGAGGGCGAGGATGAATCTGCCGCGCATCAGGCGCTGACGCAGTTTGTGATGCAAGAGTTTGCCGCGTGTGACGAACCCGTGGCCCAGACGCCGGAACGGGCGGAACAACCTCTGCCGGTTTTTCTGGCGCAGACCCGCGCGGAGATTGTGCGCGGCAACGGCGTGAGTGCTGGGCTGGCGCAAGGGGTGGCAATGCATCTGGGCGTGCCGGATCTGCACCCGTTGGCGGAGCTAGAGGCGATGGCGGCTCTAGCGGTACAGCGAACCGCGCTGGCGGCGGCACTTGAGCAAGTACGCCGCCAGCTGCACGAAGCATTACCGCATACGCAGGGAGAAGCCGCGTCGGTACTACAGGCTCATGTCAAACTGCTGGACGACGCGCTCTTTGAAACCGCGCTGCTTGCCGACCGTACCGCGCGCAATGCGCTGGATGCGCTGGCGTTAGCACTGGATGAACTGAGCGCGCCGCTGCGCGAAAGTCGCAGTGTCTACCTACAACAGCGGGTGCTGGATTTACAGGATTTGGGCCTGCGTCTGGCGGCGCATCTCACCGCGCAGCCGCTGATGCCACAAACGGCATTGCCGCAAGACACCATTGTTATCAGCCCGGTTCCAATAACGCCAGGCCAGTTTCTGGCGCTGCGCGGCCCGCATCTGAAAGGTGTGGTGATGGGCGCGGGCGGGGAAACGTCGCATACCGTTATTTTGGCGCGATCGTTCGGGATTCCGCTGCTGAGCGTTGAGGTGGCGGAAACGGGGCGTATTCGCGGCGGTGAAGCGCTGCTGCTCGATACCCGCTACGGAGCGGCGGTGGTGTCGCCGGATGAGCAGGCACTGCGCTGGTATCAACTGGAAGAGGACAAACGTCAGCGCCTTGAGGCGCGTTTACAACCGCTTATTCAACGCCCTGGGGCGACGCAAGAGGGCGAACGGGTGACGGTGCTGGCGAATATC
>JBOFJM010000583.1:0-8399 GCA_051656825.1 Kluyvera sp. | reverse complement strand
TCATTATGCTGCTGGGATTTTGGGCCGGTAAGGCCAAAATGGTGGATAACAAAAACGTCTCCCTGCTCAATATCTTTGTTATGGACTTTGCTCTGCCCGCCGCATTGTTTAGTGCCACAGTACAAACCCCGTGGGTGGGTATCGTGGCGCAGTCGCCGCTGATTCTGGTGCTGACAATGTGGATTACCTACGCCGCGATTTATTTCCTCGCAACTGGCGTATTCAAAAAATCCCCGCAGGATGCCGCCGTGCTGACGCTGACGGTCGCCCTGCCAAACTATGCGGCGCTCGGCCTGCCTATTCTGGGCAGCGTACTGGGTGAAGGCCCATCAACCTCACTCTCCGTCGCTGTTTCTATTGCCTGTGGTTCTGTGCTGATGACGCCGTTCTGCCTGTTGATTCTGGAGCGTGAAAAAGCGCGTGCGGAAGGCGGTAATTCAGGTTCTACGCTTTCGATGCTGCCAGTGCTGATGTGGCGCTCGATTAAGAAACCGATCGTGATGGGGCCGCTGCTGGGGGTTATCCTCTCGGCGATTGGTATCAAAATGCCGGAACTGGTGCTGGCGGCGATTAAACCGCTGGGGCTGGCGGCAACGGCGGCGGCGCTGTTCCTGACTGGGGTGATTCTTTCTGCGCGTAAACTGCAAATCAACACGATGGTGATCACTTCGACTATCGCCAAATTGCTGATTCAACCTGCGATTGCCTGGGGTATTGTGCTGATTTTCGGTCTGCAAGGCTCGGTGGCGATTACTGCCATTCTGATGATTGCGCTGTCTGCCGGTTTCTTCGGCGTGGTGTTCGGTAACCGCTTTGGCGTGCAGTCGCCGGATGCGGAAGCCGTGCTGTTGTTAAGCTCCGTCCTGTGTATCCTGTCGTTGCCACTGTTTATCTCACTGACTTCAGGAATGTAAATCATGACCGCCACATTACGCCCGCACGACCTTATCTGGCTCACCGCGCGAGACGCGCTGGAAGGGATTACAGAATCCTGGGTGGATGACGTTTGGCATACCGGCCTGCCTGTGGTGGTGCGGCGTGATGTGGACGCGCAGGGGCGCATACCCGTCGGGGTGCGTGGAATGAAGCGCGACCAGCGTGCGGCGGGGTGGGCGAAAGCCAGCGCGGTTGCTCGCGTCTGTACGCCGGAATCGCTGGTTGAGCCATTAGCGCTACTGCGATCGCCGTTTGTTTCTCAGCCGCCGGTTCAGGTGGCTGTGCTGTTGGCGCAACAGACGTGGCCGTGGCGGTGGGGAATTACCGGCAGTACAGGTTACGCGCTGGCGACGGGGATTCCGGTGATTCATGCCGCCAGTGATTTGGATTTGCTGATTCGCGCGCCGCAGCCGTTATCAACGCAATGGCTGGCAAAGTGGCAGCAACAGCTTGCGGGCGGGTTATGCCGGGCAGATACCCAGGTTGAAACGCCCTACGGCGCGTTTGCGCTCAATGAATGGCTGCGCGACGGCAAAGCGTTGTTGAAAACATCGCACGGGCCGCGCCTGGTGCGCGACCCGTGGAGTAGGGAGGCGTAAATGAAAATTCTGTTTACCTTTCCGGGGCAGGGAACGCAGCATCCAGGGATGTTGCGCCTCCTTCCGGGAACGGAATTCGCACAGGCGCGGGATGTGCTGGGCGCTGAAGCTGATGCGCTGGATTCCCCCGAATCATTAAAACACACGCGCGCGGTGCAGCTTTCGCTGTTGATTGCTGGCGTTGCCTGGGCGCGGGAGCTAGCGCGCCGTGGGGTGTCGCCTGATATCGTCAGTGGGTTGTCGATTGGCGCTTATCCGGCAGCCGTGGTGGCCGGAGCGCTGGATTTTCGCGATGCATTAACGCTGGTGGCGCTGCGTGGCGATTTGATGGAGCAGGCGTACCCGCAGGGTTACGGCCTGACGGCAATCATGGGGCTGACGTTGCCGCAGGTGGAAGCGTTGATGGCGGATAGCGGAACCTATATCGCTAACCTGAATGCGGAAACGCAGATTGTTATCGCCGGTTGCGATGAGGCGATGGCGAATGTTGCGAAACGGGCGCTGGAGAAAGGGGCAAGCAAAGTGCATCGGCTGGCGGTGAGTGTGCCGTCGCACTGTGCGCTGCTGGCAGAACCCGCGCAAAAGCTGGCGGCGGCGTTTAGTCGCGTGACGCTTTCCCGCCCCCGCTGCGCGTATCTCAGTGGCAGTACCGGGCGCGTGCTGTGGCAACCGGAACGGATTGCTGAGGATTTAGCGATGAATATGGCGCGCACCGTGCGCTGGCAAGAGGCGGTGATTGCCGCCAATGAGCGCGAAGCCCGGCTGGCGATTGAAATGCCGCCTGGCGGAGTGTTGACTTGCCTGACGCGTCAGGCTGCGTGGGAAGGTGAGTCTGTTTCGCTGGAGCGTAGCGGTATCGATGTCGCTGTTCATTTGGCGCGGCGGCTTCGCATGTGAGTGTGATTGCCCGATGGCGCTACGCTTATCGGGCCTACAAATCATCCGTAGGCCGGATAAGATGCGTCAGCATCGCCATCCGGCAATCAGACGGCGGAATGAATGCTGCGTGCGTACATGCGCCCTTCGGCCGCCAGCGCCAACAGGTTTGGGTCACGCTCGCGGTTGCGGGGCAGAACAATAGCGATAAGTTGCTGCATTTGGTACGGCTGCGACAGCTTTAACAACTGCACGGAATTCTCATACATCTTCTTCATTCGCCCCGGCATCAGGGTAAAACCGACGCCCGCCTGCACCAGACTGAGCATTGAGAAAATGTCATTCACGCGAGTGACAATTTCCGGCTCAAACCCCGCGATATGAAACGCGTCCTGAAAACCGGCGTAGGTGGCAAAACCTTCTGCCAGCGAGACAAACTTTTGATGGCGGTAATCGCGCAGATCGGCGGGTGATGACGTATCAAGAACGGCGCTCGCCGGAGCGGCAAGATAAATATCGTCGTGAAACAGTGGTAGCACTTCGAGGCTGTTGCGGTCGATGTCGCTTTCCGAGATGGAAATCAGAATCGCGTCCAGTGTGCCGTCTTCCAGCATCTTCAGCAGCGCCTCATTGGAACCCATCGTGAGATCCAGTTCCAGATCAGGGCGGCGCAGTTTCATCCCCATAATCAGGTGCGGCACGGTTTCCAGCGTCAGCGAGTACAGCGTACCCACGCGCAAACGGCCCTGACCGACGCCAGCGGTTTTACGCGCTTCTTCCAGCCCGCGCGTCATCAGTTGGCTGACTTCCTGGCAATACTCCAGCAGCGTCCATGCCGCCGGTTGGGCAATTAAATTGCGCCCTTTGTGGACAAACAGCGGGCAGCGGACGTTCTCTTCAGCGTGTGCAGCGCCCGATGCACGCTGACGCCGCTGATATTCAGCGCTTCAGCGGTACGGGCGATGTTGCCCTTCTCCATAAACGTCATGAAGATGGTCAGCTTGCGGAAGGTTATGTCGTCGGTGATTGACAGATTCATCGTCCGGCCCTTCGCGGTTAGTCGTTTTGCATCATCTGTTCAAGCTGCTCTTGTGCGTCCAGCCAGGCCATTTCGGCCTCTTCCAGCCCAGATTTAGCACTGGCTTGTAGCTGCAAACACTCGGTCATTTCTGCTTTACGGCTTGGGTCGTACAGGCCGCTGTCGCCCAGTTTCTCTTCTGCCTGTGCCAACTGGGCGTTGAGTTTCTCCATCTCTTTTTCCAGACGGGCTATCTCTTTACGCAGCGGTTGCGTCAGGGTGCGCAGTTCGGCTTCGCGGCGTTTCTGATCTTTGCGTGACTGGGCGCTGTTAACGTTCTCTTTCGCCGGTTCATCGCCCTGGTTTTCCTGCTTTTGCACGTCGCTCAGCCACTGCTGATAATCTTCCAGGTCGCCGTCGAACGGCTCCACTTTCTTGTCGTGCACCAGGTACAGGTCATCGGTGGTGGAGCGAATCAGGTGACGGTCGTGCGAAACCACAACCAGTGCGCCTTCGAAATCGATCAGCGCTTCGGTCAGCGCTTGGCGCATATCGAGGTCAAGGTGGTTGGTCGGTTCATCGAGCAGCAGCAGGTTCGGGCGCTGCCAGACGATCAGCGCGAGCACCAGACGCGCTTTTTCGCCGCCGGAAAAACGCATGGTCTGTTCGGTCACTTTGTCGCCCTGGAAACCGAAACCGCCTAAATAATCACGCAGTTTCTGCTCCAGCTCCTGCGGAGCCATTCGAGCCATGTGCTGCAACGGGGATTCATCGGCGCGCAGGAACTCCAACTGATGCTGGGCGAAGTAACCGAGTTTAATGCCTTTTGCCAGACCAATTTCGCCGTGCAGCGGTTCCAGCTCGCCAGCGAGTAGTTTAATCAGCGTCGATTTACCGGCTCCGTTACGCCCCAGCAGCCCAATGCGCGAACCGGGCACCAGGTTCAGTTTGATCGAGTCCAGAATGGTGCGATCGCCATAGCCCGCGCTGACTTTTTCCATTTTCAACAGTGGATTCGGCAGGCTTTCCGGTGCGCGGAAACTAAAGTGGAACGGGTTATCTACGTGCGCAGGGGCAATCAGCTCCATACGCTCCAGCATTTTTATACGGCTTTGCGCCTGTTTCGCTTTGGTGGCTTTAGCGCGGAAACGGTCGATATAGCTTTGCAGGTGCGCCACGCGCTCTTGCTGGCTTTCATACATCGACTGTTGCTGTGCCAGACGTGTCGCGCGCTGGCGCTCGAACGAGCTGTAGTTGCCGGTGTATTCGAACATTGTCTGCTGTTCGATATGAATAATTTTGTCCACTACCGGATCAAGGAAGTCGCGGTCATGGGAGATCAGAATCAGCGTGCCCTGGTAGCTTTTCAGCCATTTTTCCAGCCAGATAACCGCATCGAGGTCGAGGTGGTTAGTCGGTTCATCGAGCAGCAGCAGATCGGAGCGGCAAATCAGCGCCTGCGCCAGGTTAAGGCGCATACGCCAGCCGCCGGAAAAGTCGCTCACCGGGCGCTCAAGCTGTTCATTGCTGAAGCCCAGACCGTGCAGCAGGCTGGACGCGCGCGAGCGGATTGTCCACGCATCAATGGCGTCCAGTTTGCCGTGCACGGTGGCGATAGCATGGCCATCGTTGCGCTCGTTGGCGTCGTCAAGCTGAGCTTCTAACTGGCGGAATTCACGATCACCGTCAATCACATAGTCCAGCGCAGGGCGCGGCAGGGCTGGTGTTTCCTGATTAACCCACGCCAGTTGCCAAGTGCTGGGGTAGGTAAAGTTGCCGCCATCGGCACTTATCTCGTTTTTCAGGAGCGCAAGCAGCGTGGATTTGCCGCAGCCGTTTTTCCCCACCAGGCCCACTTTCTGCCCAGGGTTGATGGTGGCCGTTGCGTTATCCAGCAGGACATTCACGCCGCGACGAATTTGTAACGAGGAGAAAACAATCATAAGACGCCGTATGTTCTGACTATGTTAAATTGTCATTGTGATAATGTAATGTGGTAAGCGAATCGCAATACCGGGCCGCAATGGTAGCCCAAAACAATGACTATACACAAAATCATTCAGGTTGCGTGTCACCAGCCCGAAAGAGGATGTGATTGACGCCCGGGAGGGGAATGATGACGCAGACGGCGAAAGTATTGCTGCTCTATGCCCATCCGGAATCACAGGACTCGGTTGCGAACCGGGTTTTGCTTAAACCGGCTTCGCAGTTAAGTAACGTCACGGTGCACGACCTTTACGCGCACTATCCTGACTTCTTTATCGATATTCCGCGAGAGCAGGCGTTGCTGCGCGAACACGATGTGATTGTGTTCCAGCATCCGCTCTACACTTATAGCTGCCCGTCGCTGTTAAAAGAGTTGCTAGCCGTGGATTTGCCAGCGGGATAGGGGGAAATCAGCTTGCGGGAAAGTATTGGCGTAGTGTTATCACCACTGGTGAACCGGAAAGCGCTTACCGACACGACGGCCTTAACCGTTACCCCATGAGCGATATTCTGCGCCCGTTTGAACTGACAGCGGCGATGTGCCATATGCATTGGCTCAGCCCGATTATCGTCTATTGGGCGCGCCGTCAGCCGCCCGATGAACTGGCAAACCACGCAAAAGCCTACGCCGACTGGCTGGCTGCGCCAACGATGGCGGGAGGGCGATAATGGAAGGGTCTGATTTATTACTGGCGGGGGTGCTGTTTCTCTTCGCGGCGGTGGCTGCGGTGCCGTTGGCATCGCGGCTGGGGATTGGCGCGGTATTAGGCTATTTGCTTGCGGGGATTGCCATCGGCCCGTGGGGGCTGGGCTTTATCAGCGATGTTGACGAGATCCTTCATTTCTCCGAGCTGGGCGTAGTGTTCCTGATGTTTATCATCGGTCTGGAACTGAACCCTGCGAAGTTATGGCAACTACGCCGCCCTATTTTTGGCATTGGCGCGGCGCAAGTGATGCTCAGCGCCGCGATTCTTGGCGGGTTGCTGATGTTGACCGATTTCGCCTGGCAAGCGGCGGTGATTGGCGGAATAGGCCTCGCGATGTCGTCCACCGCGATGGCGTTGCAGCTGATGCGTGAAAAAAGCATGAGCCGCAGTGAATCCGGGCAGCTTGGTTTTTCGGTGCTGCTGTTCCAGGATTTGGCGGTGATCCCCGCGTTAGCATTAGTGCCGTTGCTCGCGGGTACGGTAGATGACCATTTTGACTGGAAAACCGTGGGCTTAAAGGTACTGGCGTTTGCCGGTATGTTGATTGGCGGGCGCTATTTGCTGCGCCCCGTGTTCCGCTTTATTGCCAGCTCCGGCGTGCGCGAAGTCTTTACCGCCGCCACGTTGCTGCTGGTGCTTGGCTCGGCGTTATTTATGGATGCGCTGGGGCTGTCGATGGCGCTCGGTACGTTTATTGCGGGCGTTCTGCTGGCAGAAAGTGAATACCGTCATGAACTGGAAATTGCCATTGAGCCGTTTAAAGGGCTGCTACTGGGGCTGTTTTTTATCTCCGTCGGGATGTCGCTGAACCTCGGTGTGCTTTACAGCCATCTGCTGTGGGTGATTGGCAGCGTGGCGGTGCTGGTGGCGGTGAAAACACTGGTGCTGTACCTACTGGCGCGATTACACGGTTTACGTAGCTCCGAGCGGATGCAGTTTGCTGGGGTGCTAAGCCAGGGCGGTGAGTTTGCTTTTGTCCTTTTTTCGGCTGCCTCGTCGCTGAAAGTCTTTAAAGGCGACCAGATGTCGCTGCTGTTGGTGACGGTGACGCTCTCAATGATGACCACGCCGCTGCTGATGAAAGTGGTGGACTGGCGGCTCTCGCGACGCTTTAACGGCACGGAAGAAACAGATGAAGCGCCGTGGGTTGAGGATGATAAGCCGCAGGTTATCGTGGTCGGCTTTGGCCGTTTTGGCCAGGTGATAGGCCGATTGCTGATGGCCAATAAGCTGCGTATTACTGTGCTGGAGCGCGATATCAGCGCGGTGAACCTGATGCGTAAATATGGCTACAAGGTTTACTACGGCGATGCGACGCAGGTTGAGCTGTTGCGCTCCGCTGGAGCCGAGCAGGCGCAGTCAATCGTTATCACCTGTAATGAACCGGAAGACACCATGAAGCTGGTGGAAATCTGCCAGCAGCACTTTCCTCATCTGCATATTATGGCGCGAGCACGAGGGCGTGTGGAGGCGCACGAACTGTTGCAGGCAGGCGTGCTACAGTTTTCCCGTGAAACCTTCTCCAGTGCGCTGGAGCTGGGGCGTAAGGCGCTAATTTCCACCGGGATGCATCCTCATCAAGCGCAGCGCGCGCAACTGCATTTTCGTCGGTTAGACATGCGGATGCTGCGCGAGCTGATGCCGGTGCACAGTGATACCCAACAAATTTCGCGCGTGCGGGAAGCGCGACGCGAGCTGGAGGAGATTTTCCAGCGTGAAATGCAACAAGAGCGACGGCAGTTGGATGGTTGGGACGAATTTGAATAGAAGGTGAAGCATGGCGGTACGTAAACGTTTTATCGCGGGCGCAAAATGCCCGTCGTGTCAGGCGCAGGACTCTATGGCGATGTGGCGCGAAAATAATATTGATATTGTTGAATGCGTTAAGTGCGGGCACCAAATGCGGGAAGCCGATAAAGAAGTTCGCGAACACGTGCGCAAAGATGAACAAGTTATCGGGATTTTTCATCCCGAGTAGCGATCCGTGCAGTCTTTTTTTAAGCTTATTGGTACACGGGTGCAGAATTCCGCTACAATCTGCGCCACTAAATATTCCCATGCTCAGGAGATATCATGAAAGTAGCAAAAGACCTGGTGGTCAGCCTGGCCTATCAGGTACGTACAGAAGACGGTGTGTTGGTTGATGAGTCTCCGGTGAGTGCACCGCTGGACTACCTGCATGGTCACGGTTCCCTGATCTCTGGCCTGGAAACGGCGCTGGATGGTCATGAAGTTGGCGATAAATTCGATGTTGCTGTAGGCGCGAACGATGCTTAC
>JBOFJM010000582.1:0-1946 GCA_051656825.1 Kluyvera sp. | reverse complement strand
CTGGCGTTTCTCTGCCTCGCTGGCAAGCCACGGGCTGTTTGCCGTCACCCCTTCGTAAGGCTGTAACCCTTCCGGCACTACGTATTGCTGATTCAGCATTGTCACTGTCTCTTTCATGGTTCCTTCCTTAATCACGAATACCGGATGCCGACAACGCCACCACTTTGCGCGCGTGGTCGATAATTGGGCCATCAATCATTTTGCCGTTGAGCGATACCACGCCCAGCCCGCGAGACTCGGCTTCTTCAGCCGCCGCGATAACCTCCAGCGCGTGATCAACCTCTTTGTGCGTCGGTGAATAGGCCTGATGCAGTAGCTCAATCTGGCGAGGGTTAACCAACGATTTGCCATTAAATCCAAGCCCTTTCGCTAGCTGCACTTCTTTAAGAAAGCCTTCTTCGTTATCAATTTCCGACCACACCACGTCATAGGCGGCAATTTTCCCTACACGCGCCGCATGTAGCACAGCGCAGCGCGCGTAAAACAGCTCGCTGCCATCGCCACGACACGTCCCCATGTCCATCACGTAATCGAAAGCGGCTAACGCAATAGCCACCATTCGCGGGCTGGACGTGGCAATGTCAACGGCGTTGACCACGCCCATTGCAGATTCAATCGCCGCCATCAGTTTGGTGCTGCCCACTTCGCGCCCGCACTCACGTTCGATGCGTTCAACCTGCGCTTCCAGCTCCAGCACATCGTTTTTGCTGTCGGTTTTGGGCAGGCGAACAATATCAACGCCCGCGCGAACAACGGCTTCAAGGTCAGCCAGCCCGAACGGCGTATTCAGCGGGTTAATCCGCACCACTTTTTCTACATCCCGATAGAAAGGATGCTGTAACGCGTGATGCACCAACAGACGCGCGGTATCTTTTTCGCGAAGGGAAACGGCATCTTCAAGATCGAACATCACCGCATCAGCGCCATACACAAAGGAGGTGCTTAACATCGCCGCGTTAGCACCGGGGATAAACAGCATACTGCGACGAGGTTTCATAACGCGCTCCATTGAATATCCGTTTGTTCTGCTGCACGCAGCGCTGCCGCCTGAACTCTTGCACGCAAAATGCATTCCAGCGCCCCTTTGTCATCCACGCTGACCTGCGCGTTTTCAACGCCCAGCTTCGCCAACGTTTCTCGCACCACTCGCTCAATCGCAGCGCCAAACTGCTGCTTCACCAGGCTTTCCAGCTCCAGTTGGATCCCAGGCTCAGTCGATGGCCCAATCCTGACCATCGCATCGCTGGATTCCAGCGTGCCTGCCAGGGCATTTTTAATGATTTCCATAGCTTGTATTCCTTGTTAACGGTATTACGTCATGCGGTTTCAGTACGTACAGCCGCCAAACGCTGCAAAAAAGCCAGCGTTCCAGCAGGAACCAGCGCGCTCACGCCCTGCCAGTTGTGCTCGGCGTACAGTTTTCTGACGCGAGAAGCGGAAACCGGCGCGCCGTTTTTCTCCATGCGCGCCAGTTCCACCACTTCAATTGCGGGGCCACTGCCGTTCGGGTCACTCAGAATGTCGTGCATTCGTTGGTTATAAGCGCGGGTCAGCGGGCAGAAAGGTTCGTCGCCGACAAAGCGGTGGGTGATTCCCAGCGCCGGAGCCAGATGCTGGCGGAATAATTGCAGATCGATTTGGCTGTGACAGTCGTCAACGACGCCCTGCTCTTTGAGGAAATACCCCGGGAAAGTGGCGCGAGAAATCAGGTATGAGGAACCAGGATGCAGCGTGATATTGCCGATGCCGCGAATGCCTTGTTCAACCAGCGCCCATCGGTCTACATAACGGAAAAATGAAGCATCTTCTTTCACCACAAACAGATGCAGCCAGTCGCACTGCGCCGCCGCCTGCTCTAATAAATAGCGATGGCCCAGCGTGAAAGGGTTGGCATTCATCACAATCGCGCCGATGTTCTTTCCCGGCTGGCGATACAGCGCCAATTG
>JBOFJM010000581.1:0-4941 GCA_051656825.1 Kluyvera sp. | reverse complement strand
ATACGGATCAGAAAGACCAGCGCCGAAGGTGTCCGCAAGGGACTTATTCTTCTCAATATGACGCTTGACCATGCGGCCTTACAGGGATTTATCGATCACAACCCGGCTCGCTTGCTTAAACCCGCGATGTTTGGTGCCTCAATGGGAAAACCGCGTGAGCGTTGGTTGCCACAAGACGAGTTGCAAATGTTATGGAAATCACTGGATGAAGCGGGGTTCGGTGGCGGATCTGTAGCAACCGGAGGGCGAGGAATCGCATCCAGCGTTATTCTTTCACAAGCGATTGCTAACGCATTACGCCTCATCATCCTGACGGGGGTGCGACGTTCCGAAGCGGTGAATATGCGTTGGGAGCAAATTAATGGCAACCGCTGGACAATACCTGAAACCAAAAACGGTAAAAGTCATATCGTGACTCTGCACCCTCTGGCGCTTTCTCTATTGAAGACGCAGCGCATTATTTCAGAAGGCGGTTGGGTATTTGAATCGCTCAATAAACCCGGTTTTCCTGTCACAGGAGATGCAATCACCCGCGCTCTTGAACGGCTGAGAACAAAATATATGGCCGAAGTCGCCCCTTTCTCACCGCATGACTTACGCCGCAGCGTTGCTACAGGTTGCGCTGAGTATCTGGATGCACCAGAACGACTTATAGAACTTCTGTTGAATCATGTTCCGAAGGACAGATTAATCAGAACCTATCAGGTCGGGCAGCAGGCGGAAAAATTACGGAATCTGTTTATTAAATGGGGGGATTTTATTGAGCATGAGATCATCGAATCTGATAATGGCACGCCAGATAATGTTATTCAGATCAGTTTTGGAAAGAGATAGTTTCGTATTCCCATGAGTAGAGATCGTCGAATAATTCAGCGTATTCCCCCTGCCTGGGCTTATGTGTGGAGCCTGGTCCACATATAACGGTCTGAGGTCCACATATAGTGGATGGGAGTCCACACATAACGGTTCGAGGTCCACATATAACAGCGTGAAAAACAGACCAACCTCGCCCGCAAGGTGTTGATCCGCCCCCATCATTGAGCTTTAAGTTGATATGTCGGATTAGGCACTTTTGAGATAATGTTTTGCGGTATTGATTATTATTTATTGAATTATATAAATATTTAAATCCGTTTTTGAGATGTGACCATGATACAGTTGAGATATCCAAACATCATGGCCCAATCCAATCTCCCTGAACCAGAGCTAAGAGTAGTGCTCCAGTACCCTCTCCAGCTTATTCACTGCCGCCACATATTTCGCCGGATTTTTATCTTTCAGCACCGCCAGATTACGCAGCTTCCAGCGAATAGCCGGAAGATGCTGAATTTCAGGATGGCGATACCTCGACCAGTCAGGGCTGTTTTGCTTAAAACTGAGCAAGAACTCGCGATCCCGATCCGTAAAATGTGATTTCAACGCCTGCGGCAGCAATGTCGTTACTGACAGCAGCGACTCCAGTGACGTTTCCTGCTGTGTCATCCCTGAAAATTCCTGAGCGTACAGCGCCGTGATCCGATCTGTATCCCAATTTGGTGCCAGCAACTCGGCGATGGGGCGAGGATGACCAACCAGATAGCAAAGAAAACCGTCAAAGATCTCCCGCATCAGTCCCGGTTTCTCCAGCATATTCAGCACATCAAACAGATCGCGCGGATGCTGGCGATCAAGCGCAGCGCATATTTTACCGCCATAAAGATCCGCCAGCGAAACGACACTCATGGTGGTGAAGCCATACTCCATTTCCACACGCTCGCACACCGGCATTTCTGCCGGAGGCAACAACAACCCGCGCCCGACAGGGCTAACCTCGATCTTTATCTGTGCATCAGCGGTATTCACAATGATGCGCTTTTCATCCGCTTTATTTTCCTGTCGAATCGCGGTGATCCCCGGTTTACTGTTCAGCGATTCAGTAATCCTCTTCAAAGCGTCGTTGATAGCCGCCAAATCGGTATCGCGATCCGCAAAAGTCCTATACGCCAGATCGATATCTACCGACAGACGGGGAAAATCCTGCACAAACAAATTGATTGCGGTGCCGCCCTTCAACGCGAAACAGGATTCCTTCGCCACATGCGGCAGAGCAGCCATTAACAGTTTGACCTGTCGGGCATAACTATCACGCAGATCCATCTTCGACTCCTTCCGGTTTAAATGTGCGGGGAACGGTGATGTGATAATCCGGCTCCAGCCAGCCACCGGGTACGATTTGCCGTTTTCCCGTACCTGTTTCTATCCCGCTTTGATCGAGATATTGAAAATAAGGGTGTCCATTGCGTCGGGCAAGGTAAAGCATCACCCGGTTGGTTTTAATAGAACGACTGGCGCGAAGCAGTGCCTGTAATTTACGCGGGCTGAGAAGATTCATCCCCTGAAACAGGGCATCGGCATGTTCGAACGAGATTAACGAAGGAACGCCGCAGGCGATTTCATAGGCGGCCAGTTCCGGGACACTGCCTGCTAATTGCCTGTCGCCAATTTTCAGTTCCGTAGTGAATGACGTGACATCAGCGGTAAGGCCTGAGGTATACAGCGTGACAAACGTTGCGGATTGTTCAAAGGCGGCAAACCATCCCGGCAGTTTGACGTAAGCCGCAAGCGCGAGCCAGATTTGCGGCTTACCCGGTTCGGTATAGTGCGCATGGCCCTGAAGCGCAAGGCTGGTCAACCCCGCCACCCGAACAGGCTTTTCCCACTGCGTTTGCAGGCAATAAACTGCGTCCACCCAATCCGGTTCACGGCCCGTCCGGCAGTATACGCCGTGTGCGATCCGCCTGAGCCAGCCATTCTGGACATAGAGATAAGAGAGCTTACGATCTATGCCGTTGCGGGTAAGCCATGACTGGAGCAGCACCTGACCGGGTAGCGTGTGCTGCATCAGCCAGTTTAGATAATTTGGCAAATGTCGCCTCTTAATAGACATTAATATGAATATGTAAACCAGTGTAGATTCCGGGATACCCCACAGCAAGAAGTAGTTTATTTATTTTTCATTTTATCGACTCAAAATCGATATTGAACAAAAAATACAAACTTAACCACATTCGGGCAAAGTGCGACAAATATGCTCGGTCGGTTTACAGAGAACGTGTAACATAGATACAAATCGAACAGACATTGTTGCCAGCCGTTCCGGGGTTGTGGGGCGCTGCATGGCCTGAGACGTGATAAAAACCAAAAACAGGGAACACGATGAAATTCACTGAAGATACCCGGGTAAAAATCCCCGTCATCCTCCACCTGATACGGCTGGGCTACCACTACCTGTCCCTTAAAGAACAACGTTGGGACAAAGAAACCAACATCTTCCCTGACCTCTTCACCGCTGCGATTGGCAAAATAAACCCCGGAATCGCCCCCGACGACATCGGACGCCTGTTAAAAGACCTCACGCTGCTTCTCGACAACGATGATCTGGGCCGCGCCTTCTTCGAAAAACTCAGTGACCGTTCCGGTATCAAACTGATCGACTTTGATAACTTCAACAACAACAGTTTCCATGTCGTCACCGAACTGACCTGCGAAAACGGTGATGAAGAATTCCGCCCGGACATCACGCTGCTGATCAACGGCATGCCGCTGATCTTTATCGAAGTGAAAAAACCCAACAATCGGGAAGGCATCGTCGCAGAACGCAACCGCATCAACGAACGCTTTAAAAACCCCAAATTCAAACGCTTCGCCAACATCACCCAGTTCATGATCTTCTCCAACAACATGGAGTATGACGACAGCGACCCGGAGCCGATTCAGGGGGCATTCTACGCCAGCAGCTCTTACAGCAACCCGGTATTCAACTACTTCCGCGAAGAAGAACTCTTCAACCTGACCAACTTACTGAAACCGCTGTCAGAAGAAACCGAAATCGCCGTCCTGAAAGACAACAACCTGGAAGTGATCCGCACCAACCCGGAATTTCAGACCAACAAAGATCACAACCGCCCGACCAACCGCCTCTGCACCGCGCTGTTGAGCCGGGATCGGCTGGCATTTATCCTGCGCTATGCGCTGGTGTATGTCGCCGAACCGGGCGGCATCCAAAAACACATCATGCGCTACCCGCAGCTCTTCGCCACCAAAGCGATTGAGCGCAAACTCAACGCGGGCGTGAAAAAAGGCATTATCTGGCACACCCAGGGCAGCGGGAAAACCGCATTGGCATACTACAACGTGCGCTTCCTGACGGATTACTTCCAGAATCAGCAGGTGATCCCGAAATTCTACTTTATTGTCGATCGTCTGGATCTGCTCCAGCAGGCACAGCGCGAGTTCACCGCCCGTGGCTTAATCGTTCATCTTATCGACTCACGCGAAGCCTTCACCCGCGACATCAAAGCGACGCAGGCGCTGCATAACCACCACGGCAAAGCGGAAATCACCGTCGTCAACATCCAGAAATTCCGCGATGACCCGGACGTCGTCACCACCAAAGACTACGACATCAACATCCAGCGCGTGTACTTCCTCGATGAAGTCCACCGCAGCTACAACCCCAAAGGGAGCTTCCTGGCGAACTTAAGCCAGTCGGACACCCACGCCATCAAAATTGGCCTGACCGGCACACCGCTGCTGGGAACGGACTACAACTCCCGCGACCTCTTCGGCGACTACATCCACAAATACTACTACAACGCCTCCATTGCCGACGGCTACACGCTGCGCCTGATCCGCGAAGAGATCGCCACCAACTACCGGATGATCCTGCAACAGGCGCTAAAAGAGGTGGAAGTCAGAATGGGCGATGTGGATCGCAAATACATCTACGCCCATCCCAGCTTCGTCAAGCCGATGCTGACCTACATCGTCACCGACTTTGCCAAAAGCCGGGGCGCGCTGAATGATGACACCATCGGCGGCATGGTGATTTGCGACAGCTCTGAACAGGCCAAACAGATGTTTGAGATATTCAACACTGACTACGCCGAATCGCCCACTGCC
>JBOFJM010000580.1:0-1532 GCA_051656825.1 Kluyvera sp. | reverse complement strand
CAGTCCTTCACGATGGTTTACATCTCACCGCACCTGACGGCAGCAGCGCGCTGGTGCGGTTTGCTGATTTCGCCGGGCAGGCGTCACCGACCGAGGTATGGGGCAACCATTTTACCTCGCGTATCGCGCCAGATGCCATTAATCAGTGGCTATCGCCGTTTTTTAAACGCGATGTCCAACTGCGTTGGCTGGGCTCAGACCTCACCCGTCGGGTGAAACGCCACGATGCCGTGCCGCTCTCTTTCGCCGATGGTTTCCCATTTTTGCTCACTAACGAGGCCTCACTGCGCGACCTTCAAAGCCGCTGCCGAGCCAGCGTGAGCATGGAGCAGTTCCGGCCTAATCTGGTGGTCACCGGTGTTGAGGCCTGGGCTGAAGATAGCTGGAAAACCGTGCGTATTGGCGAGGTCGTTTTCGATGTTGCCAAACCGTGTAGTCGCTGCATCTTTACCACCATTAGCCCAGAAAAAGGGCAAAAACACCCTGCGGGTGAACCGCTCAGCACTTTACAATCGTTTCGTACCGACCCCAGCAGCGGCGATGTTGATTTCGGCCAGAACTTAATTGCCCGCAATAGTGGCGTGGTGCGCGTTGGCGATAGTGTGGAAATTCTCGCCACTGGCCCGGCTAAAATTTATGGCGCAGGAAAAACGGACGACGCAGTTGCACCACAAATTCAGCAAGACGCACAGGTAGAAATTGACTGGGAAGGGCAAGCGTTTAACGGCAATAATCAGCAGATTTTGCTGGAGCAATTAGAACAACAAGGAATCCGCGTTCCTTACTCTTGCCGTGCAGGGCTTTGCGGCAGTTGCCGCGTCACACTGGTGGAAGGTGAAGTCAGCCCATTAAAGAAAAGCGCACTACGCGATGATGGCACTATTTTGAGCTGTAGCTGTGTGCCGAAAACAGCGCTGAAGTTGATGCGTTAAACGGCCTGCTCCAGGCTGTAACCGTCCAGCCCCGGCTGCGGTTGCAGCCTGTCGTTCATGACTTTAATCGGATCACCCAGTTGCATCGTGCGCCCTGCCAGCAGCAGTGCGGGTTGTGCAAGTAGGCACAGCGCGGCGTTTTCACCCGGCTCGACCACTAACAGATTAACCTGGCTGTCATCATCGCTCAGCCACACGCTCGCAGCATCACCGATGACCGGAGACCAGGCGTCGTCGTGAGCACGGAAATGCCAGCTTTTCGGCATTTGTGGTTTCAGAAAACGAATCGCCACCAGCGCATTTAAAATTAATTCGGCACGGTGTTCTTTAGACAGCAAGAGATCACGGCATTTCTCTTCAAAGGAAAAATAAAGCGCGGCGTCATCGACGCAAAAACCGGTTGGCGCAAAAGCATCAGGCGTTAACATGCGGCGAGCAAAACGTGAGCGAAACAACATACCGTTGGCTAAATCGAGCATCATTCTGTCGTGCTCTTCATCATAATACCAGCGCCAGTTATCATCCGGTTTAATTCGCATTTATCACCCCTATCAATTCCCGCCTCCAATGCTTTGCCTGTTCTTCCGTTTCATTGCTTAG
>JBOFJM010000579.1:0-2434 GCA_051656825.1 Kluyvera sp. | reverse complement strand
CCATGCGCGAACGCTATGTCTTTACCGACGTGCAACTGCGCGGCTACTACCCAAGTTATGTGCTGAATGACTGGGAACGTCGCGGTTTCAACATCAAGATGGAAGCCGACGATGCGGCAACTCTGCGCGAAGGCACTTGTGATTACCTCGGTTTCAGCTACTACATGACCAATGCGGTGAAAGCCGAAGGCGGCAGCGGCGACGCTATCTCCGGTTTTGAAGGCAGCGTACCGAACCCGCACGTTAAAGCGTCTGACTGGGGCTGGCAGATTGACCCAGTGGGCCTGCGCTATTCACTTTGCGAATTGTATGAGCGTTATCAGAAGCCACTGTTTATCGTTGAAAACGTTACGACAAAGTGGAAGACGATGGCAGCATTAACGATGATTACCGCATCGATTATCTGCGCGCACACGTTGAAGAGATGATGAAAGCCGTCACCTACGATGGCGTTGACCTGATGGGCTACACGCCGTGGGGCTGCATCGACTGCGTCTCCTTTACCACCGGACAGTACAGCAAACGCTACGGCTTTATCTACGTCAACAAACATGACGACGGCACCGGCGACATGTCCCGCTCGCGCAAGAAAAGTTTTAACTGGTACAAAGAAGTGATCGCCAGCAACGGCGAGAAGCTGTAAGCCAATGCCTTATCCGGCCTACAAACCAGTACCATGCAACATGGTGGCGAACAAGCCCGCGTAGGCCTGATAAGCGCAGCGCCATCAGGCATTGCACCCGAATGCCGGATGACGGCGTGAACGCCTTATCCGGCCTACAAACCAGTGCCACGAAAAATGGTGGCGTACAAGCCCGCGTAGGCCTGATAAGCGTAGCGCCATCAGGCAATAGTGGCGACCACGCCGTGCACATCCGCTTCTCCCAAAAAAATAAAGACGCCGTAGCGTCTTTATAAAGTAGTGCTCGTTGAGCGTTACTGGTATTCGCTCATCGGAACGCACGAGCAGAACAGGTTACGATCGCCATAAACATCATCCAGACGTTTCACCGTCGGCCAATATTTATTCGCCACGCCCGCCGGGAATACCGCAACTTCACGGCTATAACCGTGGTTCCACTCCGCCACCAGCTCATTTTGCGTGTGCGGCGAGTTCACCAGCGGGTTATCTTCCAGCGTCCATTCGCCCGCTTTTACACGGTCGATTTCGCTGCGAATCGCCAGCATGGCATCAATAAAGCGATCCAACTCGGCTTTGCTTTCTGATTCAGTCGGCTCCACCATCAGCGTGCCCGCTACAGGGAAGGACATGGTCGGCGCGTGGAAACCGTAGTCAATCAGGCGCTTAGCAATATCCAGCTCGCTAATCCCTGTCTCTTCTTTCAGTGGGCGAATATCAAGAATACATTCGTGCGCCACATGACCATCGCAGCCAGTATACAGCACCGGATAAGCCTCTTTCAGGCGGCTGGCAATGTAGTTGGCGTTCAAAATCGCCACCTGGCTCGCCTGTTTTAAGCCTTCCGCGCCCATCATGCGGATGTACATCCAACTGATAGGCAGGATAGACGCGCTGCCGAACGGTGCAGCAGAAACCGCGCCCTGACGGGTCAACATGCCTTCAATGTGTACCACGCTGTGCCCTGGAACAAACGGAGCCAGATGCGCTTTAACCCCAATCGGCCCCATGCCCGGGCCGCCGCCGCCGTGTGGGATGCAGAAGGTTTTGTGCAGGTTCAGGTGCGAGACATCCGCGCCAATAAAGCCAGGTGAAGTGATGCCGACCTGCGCGTTCATGTTTGCGCCGTCGAGATACACCTGGCCGCCAAACTGGTGGACGATTTCGCACACTTCACGGATCGTCTCTTCATACACGCCGTGAGTGGATGGGTAGGTCACCATAATGCAGGAGAGGTTTGCGGCGTGCTGTTCAGCCTTCGCGCGCAGATCCGCCAGATCGATATTGCCGTTTTTGTCACATGCCACCACGACCACCTGCATCCCCGCCATTTGTGCGGATGCTGGGTTAGTACCGTGAGCAGAGCTTGGGATCAGGCAGATATCACGGTGCCCGTCGTTACGGCTTTCGTGATAGTGACGAATCGCCAGCAGGCCGGCATATTCGCCCTGTGCGCCAGAGTTTGGCTGCATACACAGTGCGTCGTAACCGGTTAATTTCACCAGCCATTCGGAAAGCTGACCGATCATCTGATGATAACCTTCGGCCTGCTCAACGGGGCAGAACGGGTGCAGTTCTGCAAATTCCGGCCAGGTGATCGGGATCATTTCCGCTGCCGCGTTGAGTTTCATGGTGCACGAACCTAGCGGGATCATCGCCTGATTCAGCGCCAGATCTTTACGCTCCAGAGAGTGCATGTAGCGCATCATCTCGGTTTCGCTATGGTAGCGGTTAAATACCGGATGGCTGAGGATCGCGTCATCACGCAGCATTGCCGCCGGGATCGCGCGGCTA
>JBOFJM010000578.1:0-6879 GCA_051656825.1 Kluyvera sp. | reverse complement strand
CTCACCGGCGTTTTTCCGCCAGCACACGGTAGCCGAGCTGTGGCAATACAGCGACTACGAACTGGAAAACAGTGGCCGTTTGACGCATCCATTGAAATATGACGCCGCCAGCGACACCTGGCAGCCTGTGGAGTGGCAGGTGGCATTCGCAGAAATCGGCGCGCGCCTGCGCAGCTACGATTCCCCGGAACGGGTAGAGTTTTATACCTCCGGTCGTACCTCTAATGAAGCGGCGTTTCTCTACCAGCTATTTGCCCGCGAGTACGGCAGCAACAACTTCCCTGACTGCTCGAATATGTGTCACGGGCCAACCAGTGTAGGGCTAACGCGCTCGATTGGTCTTGGCAAAGGCACGGTCACGCTGGCGGATTTCGAACGCTGCGAACTGGTGATTTGCATCGGCCACAACCCCGGAACCAACCACCCTCGAATGCTGACCACTCTGCGGGAAGTCGCGCAGCGCGGTGCGCGTATTATTTCCATTAACCCGCTGGCCGAGCGGGGGCTGGAGCGTTTTAGTTTCCCACAAAGCCCGACAGATATGCTCAAGGGGCACTCGACGGCGCTGAGTCATGACTATTACCAACTTAAAATGGGTGGCGACGCCGCGCTGCTGAAAGGGGTCATGAAAGCGCTGATTGAGATGGACGAAGCGCGGATTTTGCTAGGCCAGGAACCGTGCCTCGACCGCGCATTTTTGGCGGAACACACCGACGGTTATCAGGCGCTGTATGACGATTTGCACCAGTGTCACTGGGCGGATTTAGAGCAAGATAGCGGCCTGACGCGCATCCAGATGGAAGATTTAGCCTACCGTTACGATAAATCACAGGCCACCATCATCTGCTATGGCCTGGGGATAACCCAGCACAAAAACGGCACTGAGAACGTCCAGCAACTGATTAACTTGCTGTTGCTAAAGGGCAATATCGGCAAGCCTGGTGCTGGGATTTGCCCACTGCGCGGCCATTCGAACGTGCAGGGCGATCGCTCTGTTGGTATCAATGAGGCGGCGAGTGAAGAATTTCTCCAGCGGCTGGAGGCGCGGTTTGCGATTCGCGTTTCACGTAAGCACGGGCGCTCTGGCGTTGAAAGTATCCGCGCGATTGAACGCGGCGAGGCGCAGGCGTTGATTTGTATGGGCGGCAACCTGGCAGTGGCGATGCCACAGCCGCAGCGCACCTTTGAGGCGATGAAAAAGCTAGACCTCCAGGTGCATGTCGCCACCAAACTAAACCGCTCGCATCTCCTGCTGGCGAAGCATAACTACCTGCTGCCCGCGTTAGGCAGGACCGAACGCGACAGACAGGCGAGCGGGGTGCAGTCCGTCACCGTTGAAGATGCGATGTCGATGGTACATGCCTCTACCGGCGCGCTGAAACCGGCATCGCCGTGGCTGAAATCGGAGCCTGCGATTGTCGCTGAAATGGCGCGCGCCACGCTGCCGCGCTCGCCGGTGAACTGGGAAGCGCTGGCGGGAAATTATGCTTTGATTCGTGAGGCCATTGCCGATGTGATCCCGGCGTTTGCCGACTATAACGTGCGTGTGGCGCAGGCGGGAGGCTTTCGGATGGACACGCCCGCCTCGCGTCGGGAGTGGCATACCCAAAGCGGCAAGGCGAACTTTATTGTGGGCCGCCAGCGTGCTATTGAGCGGCAAAACCAGCCAACCGATGCGCTGGTGCTCGCCACGCTGCGTAGCCACGATCAGTACAACACCACGATCTATGGCTTCAATGACCGCTACCGAGGCATTACCGGTCGTCGCGACGTCGCATTCTTAAGCCCGGCGGAAGCCCGTGCGCGCGGGTTAGCGGCTGGGGATATCATCAACATTCAGGCGCTGGATGACCACGGGCAACCGTGCGCTGACCGCGCGATGTACGGATTAACGGTGGTGGTGTACAGCATGGCGTCGGGGTCAATCGGCGCTTATCTGCCCGAGGCGAACGTGCTGCTCTCGCTGGATGCGGTGGACCACGAGAGCCTGACACCGGCCTATAAAAGTGTGCCGGTGATGATCAGCAAGGCTTAGCGCGATGTGTCACCTTTGTGCTGGCGCTTATCAATGGTGCGCAGCGCGGTTGACATGCTTTCCGGCGAAACCATGCTGTTGATGCGGAAAAATAGAATGTCGAAGGCAATCATTTGCAGGATTTGCGGCGTGACCATGCCCAATTTTTCATGCGCTTCGGTGTAGCTGTAGGGGATCACATAGTCGGCGAGCTGGCTGACTTTGTTTTTCCCGTAGCGAGTAATGGCGATGGTTTTTGCCCCACGTTCGCGGGCAAGGCTTAGCGCTTCGACTATCTCTGCCGTTTCGCCACGCGCGGAGACCGCCAGCAGTACATCGCCGGGTTGCAGCAACGACGCCTGCACAATTTGCGTGTGGTAGTCGTAGTTGAACTGCACGTTCAGCCCGCTGCGAATCAGCTTATGGTTTATATCCAGCGCAATCAGCGCTGAAGTCCCAATGCCGACCAGCACAATTTTGCGCCCGTCGATAAGCAACCTGGCGCAGGTGTCGATGATTTGCGGGTCGAGCAAATCTAGCGATTGATCAATCTTACTGGCGAACAGGCGGCGCGCTTTATCCACTATCTGGCTGGTGGTGTCGCTGGCCTCGATCCCCTCATAAATCTCCTGTCGGGTGCTCTCTTTGGACGGGCGATTTGCCGCCGCCAGCCACAGCTTAAATTCAGGGAACCCGCTACAGCCCAGCGTTTTGGCATAGCGAATGACTGAGGAATCGCTGATGCCCAACTCTTGCCCCATGCGGGTGGCGCTGAGGTCGGAAATATCAAAATTACGCTCAATCAGAAACGCGGAGATCCGGCGATCGCCGCTGTTTTTAGCTTCTGCAAGTGCCTGAATTTTGCTGATGATCGTTTCCATTTCGCCCCTTATTGCGAGTGAGGCAAAGGGCGGTGCGCGCCCTTTGCCTGATAATTACTGTTCTACGGGATCGGTAAAGCCCATGATCATCGCGGCGATAAACCCGACAACCCAGGCGCAGACTACCGCCAGCAGGAAGGGGAGAATTTGCCCTGGCCCCACTAACGGGAGCAGCGACAGCCCCGCCGTGCCGAAGGGGATAATAATCCCGACTTTACACGCTGCCATCACCGCACCACCTGCTGCGCCGCCAATACAACCCGCGATAAACGGCTTGCCGAGCGGCAACGAGACACCGAACAGCAGTGGCTCACCAACGCCGATAATCCCCACCGGCAACGCGCCGGAAATGGTCTTTTTCAGCCGTGGGTTTTTCGTTTTCAAATAGACATAGGCCGCCGCGCCAACTTGCCCCATACCGCCCATTGCCAGAATCGGGAACAGATAGTTCAGGCCAAAAGTATCAAGGATTTGCGCGTGAATGGGAATAAGCCCCTGATGCAAACCGGTCAACAGCAGGAACAGGAAGCCGCCGCCGAGCAGGGCGCCCACGACCACGGAACCCGCCGCATTGCCCAGCAGCGACAGCGCCACCAGATGCCCAAGCCAAAGATTCACGGCGTGTGCCAGCGGTTGCAGGATTAACAATGCTGCCAGCGATGACACCAGAATTGTGACCATCGGGGTGAGGATCAGATCCAAACTCTCTTTGCAGTAACGGCGAAACCACAGCTCGAATTTTGCCGCAAAAGCGCAGACTAACAGCACCGCAAAGATACCTCCGCCGCCTGGCGTTAGCTGAGTACCGAACAGGCTGATATTCGCCAGATCCGGGGCGGTTAATACCGCCGCCATCACCGCGCCAATCGCCGGAGAGGCCTGCAATTCTTTTGCCGTATTCATCCCAATCATCACCGCTAACACGGTAAATACCGCCTTGCCGATGACCGTTAACAGCGTAAAGATGTCCTGATGGTTGGTGACAAATTCAGGCCAAATCAGGCGACACACGTTGACCAACCCGAGAATCAGCCCGCAGCCGATAAGCGCCGGGATCGTCGGGACAAAAATAGCTGCCAGTGTATTCAGGCTGCGGCGAATCGAAAACGGCTTACGCACGTTATCTTGCGCCGGGTCGGGGGCCACGCCGGAATGGTTCATCCGTTTGGTTAAGATGCCGCACACCTTCGACGCCGTACCCGCGCCGACGATGACCTGAAACTGCTCGCCAGCATCGACTATCCCTTTTACGCCTTCCACTTTGCGCAAGGCTTCAGCGTTAAACTGGCTGCGATCCTTTAGCACCACGCGCACGCGAGTCATGCAGTTGGTGAGCGTAGCCACGTTGTTGAAGCCACCGATGTGTTTCTCGATGGCGTCAGCGATAAGCTCCAGATGTTCTATTTTATTGGCCATAAGAGGCTCCTGACAGTAGCTGATCCTTCAGCGCGACAAAGGGTTGGGCGGCAAGCTTTAGCGCGGCGTCGGGGGCGAGGTTTAGCATTTTTGCCAGTACCGCAGCACGCACGTTGTAGCCGACCTGTTCTAACTGCGCTTGAGCGGCAGCTTCATCGATTTCACAAATCTGCGCCACCATGTGCTCTGCGCGGCGGTAGAGTTTTTCGTTCGAGGCTTTTACATCAACCATCAGATTACCGTGCACGCGACCTAGCTGAATCATGGTGGCGGTGCTTATCATTCCTAGCAGCATCTTCTGCGCCGAGCCGCTTTTCATGCGGGTGGAACCGGCTAACGCTTCCGCGCCAACGTCTGGCGCGATGGCGACGTCAGCATGTTGCGAGATAAGCCCCGGGCCACGGGTGGTGAGGGCAATGGTTTTGGCTCCCAACTCACGGGCATAGTCGAGCGCCGCCATGACAAACGGTGTGCGCCCGCTGGCGGCAATGCCCAGCACCACATCTTGCGCCGTCAGGCCGCGTGCGCGCAGTTCTGCCACGGCAGCCGCGCCGTCATCTTCTACATTTTCAACCGCTTGCAGCATCGCATCCAGGCCACCGGCAATCACCGACTGCACCAATTGCGGCTCAGTACCAAAGGTTGGCGGGCATTCTGCTGAGTCGAGCACACCCAGGCGCCCGCTGGTTCCCGCACCGACATAAAACAGCCGTCCGCCGTTTTTCATCTGCGCGACAATTAGCGTAACCGCGCGTTCAACCTGTGGGAGCACCGCCTGAATGGCCTGTGGCACACGGGCGTCGTGTTGGTTTAACAGCGCCAGCATTTCCGCTAACGGCAGGTCTGCCAGGTGACAAGTTTCGGCATTCTGTTCTTGCGAGATGGTGAGAGCGAGCGGGTTCATGCATTACCTCTGTTGTGTTTCGATATTTTAAATATAAACAAATGTCGATATTCGACAATCAAAGATGTGAAGAAGTGTGATGTCGGTGAAGATCTGAGTAGTTTAAATGGTAATGAGATTTATTATCGAAAACCATTTACAGCGCAATCTTAAAGATGTATTTTAAATGCATGTTTAGAGCGGGAGGTCATTATGAGCCATCGTAGAATCCCAAAAGACTGGACTATCAAACGTTCCACACCGTTTTTCATCAAAGATAACGTCCCCGCCGCGCTGCTGAGCCACCACAACACCGCCGCCGGTATTTTTGGCCAGCTGTGTGTGATGGAAGGGACGGTAACCTACTACGGTTTTGCCGATGAACAGGCGACCGAGCCTGAAGTTAAGGTGGTGATTAACGCCGGTTGTTTCGCCACCAGCCCACCGCAGTATTGGCATCGTATTGAGATGACCGATGACGCACAGTTCAACATTAATTTCTGGGCCGACCCGTCGTTTACCGGCGATAAAGTTTACAGCAGTAAATCATCATAAGTTTCGCGCTCCCTTATTCTCCCATAGGGGAGCATTCCACCTGATGAGGTGAAAAGAGAATCATGGCTTTCTTTCGACAATGTTCAACGCAGGTTGATTATGGTGAACAAGAGCTGGGCACGGAACAGCTCTTGTTAGGCGGTGCGGAGTATCAGGAATATCTTTTTGATGAAGCCCGATCTTATCCGGCGATCGGCGACGATCGACTAAACGATATTGAGTCATTTCTGTAAAAGGGTGTTGGCATGAAGATCGTGTCTATTGAAGCGAATATCGCTGCCGGTAAAACAACGCTGCTGGAACCGTTAGCCGAGGCGTTATCGCAGAAAACCGGCGCAACCTGGCATGTATTAAAAGAACCGGTGGATGAAGATCCGGTCTTTCTTGAGCTGCTGCGCGTGTTTGTTGATAACCCCCACGACGCGGATGCCAGAGTGGCATTCCAGCTGTATATCACTCACAGCCGACAAAATATTTTAAAAAATATTCCAGATGGGAATTACATTATCGAACGGTCGCTATTCAGCGATATCGTTTTTTGTCACGTCAACTTCCTGATGACCGAACAGCCGTCGGCAAAGTATATGTCCTATTTCTATCATATTAAGGACTACCTCAAGAGCTATCCGAAGATTGATCTGGTGGTGTATATCGACCGCGACGCGGAGTCGTGTTTTGAGGCCTGCCAGCGGCGCGGACGGCCAGGCGAAAGCGGTTATACCCAGGCTTATTTTGACGATATCAAAGCGTTTCATGACGCCTGCTTACCGCAAATCACCCGCCAGTACGGCTCTACGTTGCTGACTTATCCGGTGTCATCGGATTATGCCAACCCGGATGAACTGGCCAATTCGGTGGTGAGGTATTTGGGGTAAACCCTAAAAACTAAAAAAACAGTCATTGGCTTAATGTTTGTCAGTTAAGGGGATTTCTACTTTTAGTATCGCCGCCCCCCACGTCAGTGTGGCCTTTGAATAAATAGCGGCAACCTGAGTGGCTGAAACCGATGAGTCCCCGATGGAAATCGGCGAGCCGGAGAAAGGAAGACAAGGTCAGACCGCCAGGGATGGCGGGATGAGGCGAACCGAGACAGGAAGTCGAGTTTCGCCGTGCCGCAGGCTGGATTTCGC
>JBOFJM010000577.1:0-2693 GCA_051656825.1 Kluyvera sp. | reverse complement strand
CCAAACGCTGTGGGACGAACTGGCGGCGCTGAGCGGCGAAGCACTATTTGAACGCAGCGGCGTGGTGAATCTCGGCCCGGCAGACTCCGATTTTCTTCGCACCGTGGCGCAAAGCGCGGCACAGTTCCAACTGCCGGTGGAGCATCTTGACGGCGCTGCGGTCACCGCTCGTTGGCCGGAAATTACCGTCCCTGGCGACTATCAGGCCATTTTCGAACCCAATTCAGGGGTTCTGAAAAGTGAGCTGGCGGTCAAAACGCTGATTGCCATGGCGAAAGACGCCGGTTGCGCGCAGCTATTCAACTGCCCAGTCACCGCGATTCATCACGATGCTGACGGCGTGACTATCGAGACTTCTGAGGGGTCATGGCGCGGCAAAAAACTGCTGTTGAGCGCGGGGACGTGGGTCAAACAATTCTATCCACAGTTGCCTATTCAGCCGGTGCGCAAAGTTTTCGCCTGGTTCCAGGCCGATGGCCGCTATAGCCGTAAAAACAACTTCCCGGCATTTACCGGCGAACTGCCTAACGGCGACCAGTTCTACGGTTTTCCAGCGGTCGATAACGAGCTGAAAATCGGCAAACATAACGGCGGGCAGGTGATTAGCCAGCCAGAAGAGCGCAAGCCGTTTGGCGCTGTCGTGAGCGATGGTTCAGAAGCGTTCAGTTTCCTGCGCCAGATTCTGCCGGGTATCGGCGGTTGTCTGCACGGGGCAGCCTGCACCTACGACAACTCGCCGGATGAAGACTTTATTATCGATACTTTACCCGGCCAGCCGAACGTGTTGTTCATCGGTGGCCTGAGCGGTCATGGCTTCAAGTTTGCGACCGTGCTGGGGGAAATTGCCGCCCAGTTCGCCCTACAACAAACGCCTGAGTTTGATCTTCAGCCGTTTGCCCTCACCCGCTTTCAGCCCTAAAAACAACACGGCCCCGATATCTCGGGGCCGTTAAACAGAGAACGCTATGCGCCGCCTGCTCCACTACCTGGTCAACAATATCCGCGAGCACCTGATGCTATATTTGATGCTCTCATTACTGTTGGCGATTGCTGACCTTTCCTATCTCTACTTCAGTTAATCGCCAGACGTTTCCGGGTCGGGGATACCCAGGCGTGTATTCAGCCGCCCACGCGATTTATTAAAGATTTTATTGCCATTCTCACGTCCAGCACGGCGCTGACGCTGCTCTTCTTCCGGCAGTTTGTGTTCCTGCTGGCAGGCTTCACTACAGCAGCCTTCGTATTTCTCGGCACAAGCCGGGCACTGGATAAACAGCAGATGGCAGCCATCGTTCAGGCAGTTAGTGTGGCTGTCGCACGACGTGCCGCACTGGTGGCAATGCGCAATCACCTGGTCTGAAATACGCTCGCCCATGCGTTCATCAAAAACAAAGTTTTTGCCAATAAACCGCACCGGCAAGCCCTGTTCACGCGCACGGCGCGCGTACTCAATGATCCCACCTTCGATATGCCACACCTGTTTAAAGCCGTTGTGTTTCATCCACGCACTGGCTTTTTCACAGCGAATACCGCCGGTGCAGTACATCACAATCTTCTTGTCTTTATGCTCCTGCATCATCTCTACCGCTTTCGGCAACTGCTCGCGGAAGGTATCAGCAGGGATTTCCAGCGCTTGTTCAAAATGGCCCACTTCATATTCATAGTGGTTACGCATATCGATAAACACCGCGTCAGGGTCATCCAGCATAGCGTTAACGTCCGCCGCCTTCAGATAATCCCCCACATCACTGGCATCAAAGCTCGGGTCGTCGATACCATCGGCAACAATGCGCTCACGCACTTTCATGCGCAGCACCCAGAATGATTTACCGTCATCGTCCAGCGCAATGTTCAGGCGCAGGTTTTTCAACGCAGGATCAAAACCATCCAGGCAGGCGCGCAAAGCCTCCATCTTGCTGGCGGGAATGCTGATTTGCGCGTTAATCCCTTCACGGGCGAGATAAATACGGCCAAACACGTTAAGCGCCGACAGCGCGATATACAGCGCATCACGCGTCGCTTTTGGGTCAACAATGGTGAAATACTTATAGAATGAGATAGTGGTGCGTGGCTCAGTTTCTGCCAGCATCTGCGCTTTCAGCGTCTCATTCGAAATGCGGTTATGCAACACTGGCATGGTGCTCTTATCCTGCAATCGTCAAAGGTTGATATAAACGGGGCGCATGATATAGCAATCATTGTTAATTTACATCCCCACATTTTACGCTACATTTTCATCACCACTAATCATTTGATGCAAAACAACTGCTTAAATTAACGCCATTCGCAACCCTCTCATTTTGGTTGCCGGAAAAATAGTGCGACAATAGTCTTAATTGCTCGAAAAAACAGGAAAGACATGACCCAGTTACCCAAATTTACCGCCGCGTTGCTGCACCCACGCTACTGGCCGTCATGGCTGGGTATTGGCCTACTTTGGTTAGTTGTCCAACTGCCGTATCCGGTGATTTACCGCTTAGGTAATGGCATGGGCCGCCTGGCGATGCGCTTTATGAAACGTCGTGCAAAAATTGCTTACCGCAATCTTGAACTCTGCTTCCCGCAAATGAGCGCCGCAGAGCGCCACCAAATGGTGGTGAAAAACTTTGAATCCGTGGGAATGGGCGTAATGGAAACCGGCATTGCCTGGTTCTGGCCAACCCAACGCGTGAATCGCTGGATGGATGCCAGCG
>JBOFJM010000576.1:0-1615 GCA_051656825.1 Kluyvera sp. | reverse complement strand
AGGGTCAATGACGTATTTAATCCCCGGTACGGTCAGAGAGGTTTCCGCCACGTTGGTCGCCAGTACAATCCGACGCCCTACCGCAGGTTGGAACACGCGATTTTGCTCGGCGGCAGAAAGACGCGCATACAGCGGCAGCACTTCGGTATGCGGCAGCTGACGCTTTTCCAGTGCATCGGCGGTATCGCGAATTTCACGCTCGCCGTTCATGAAAATCAGGATGTCGCCGCGCCCTTCGTGATAGAGCTCATCGACGGCATCGAAAATCGCTTGTAGCTGATCGCGATCCGGATCGTTG
Organism: Kluyvera sp.; assembly: GCA_051656825.1. GTDB lineage: Bacteria > Pseudomonadota > Gammaproteobacteria > Enterobacterales > Enterobacteriaceae > Kluyvera. The sequence goes on along the minus strand of JBOFJM010000576.1, from coordinate 1,317 downwards.
TCCTCTTCGCTCACCAGCGGACGATAACGCACTTCCACCGGATAGGTTCGTCCGGAAACTTCGATAATCGGCGCATTATTAAAGTGACGCGAAAAACGCTCCGGATCGATAGTCGCCGAGGTAATGATGACTTTCAGGTCTGGACGCTTTGGTAGCAGCTCACGCAGATAGCCGAGGATAAAGTCGATATTCAGACTGCGTTCGTGCGCTTCATCGATAATGATGGTGTCGTATTGCGACAGCATGCGATCGTTTTGAATCTCGGCCAGCAAAATACCGTCAGTCATCAGTTTGACCAACGTGGTATCGCTAACTTGATCGTTAAATCGCACTTTATAACCGACGACGCCGCCCATCGGAACTTGCAGCTCTTCGGCAATCCGGTTGGCCACAGAGCGTGCAGCCAGACGACGTGGCTGAGTATGGCCAATCAGGCCGTTTATCCCGCGCCCGAGCTCAAGACAGATCTTCGGCAACTGCGTTGTTTTACCCGAGCCGGTTTCCCCCGCCACAATCACAACTTGATGCTGTTCGATAGCGCGTCGGATCTCGTCTTTTTTCTGACTAACCGGCAGGATTTCTGGATAGTTGATACTTGGTACGGCCGCGCGACGGGCGTCAACACGCGCTTGGGCGCTCTGAATCTCTACCGCCAACTCCTGCGCGATGGCTTCTTGAGCCTGGGGATTTTTTACTTTCTTCGCACCTTCAATACGGCGCAGCAAACGTCGGCGATCCCGCAGGGTCAAGCCGTTAAGTTTTGGCAGCAAGGCGGAAAAAGGCGATGGTACTTTCTGGTTTCCGTTCATTATGCTCTTCGTATTCATTCTGAAGGCCGCGACTGTGCGAGGAAAAATGCATAGCGGCCATAATTGTCGTGAATTTTATCACAGACTTAGCGGCTCGGTGCGTTTATGCCGCGGGGTTGTTTGGCTTTTCTCGTTCTTTTTCTTGTTCTTAATCCCTCTCCTTTTTTGTGTCTTTGTGCTTCTCATCCTCCTTCTTTTGCTATAACGCGTGCCTCTGGTTGCATTTGATAATGATAGTAAATATCATTCGCAGCAATTGAACATTACGATTCGCTTTATTTCATTCGCTTCATTTTGAATTGTTGGCTTTATAACTCTTACTGGGATGGTGTTATGCGACATTCTCTACTCCTTGCAGGTGCAGTTTCCGTATTTATTCTCGCTGGGTGCGATAACGCCACACCCGACTCAACCTCACAAACCCATTCCGCTCTAGCGACACGCGCTGACTCGGCAACCAATGATAAACAGACCCGTAGCGTGCAACATGCGATGGGGGTTACTGAGG
>JBOFJM010000575.1:0-2506 GCA_051656825.1 Kluyvera sp. | reverse complement strand
ATTCCCGTTCTTATTATTTCCTCTTTTTGGTGAAATAATAATATTTTCCTTTCCCTCTCGACAGATACATTTTATTCAGGTTATTTTCTGAACATGCCACATCGGTGGCAGCGTCGCTCGAACGGTTCGGGCGCTCACGTTATCCTGAGGAATCTATGGCTGACTCCAGTCCAGAACGCCGTTTTACGCGTATCGATCGCTTACCCCCGTACGTTTTTAACATTACCGCTGAATTGAAAATGGCTGCGCGTCGGCGCGGCGAAGATATTATCGATTTCAGTATGGGCAACCCGGATGGCGCTACGCCGCCACATATCGTTGAAAAACTGTGTACCGTGGCCCAGCGCCCGGATACACACGGTTACTCAACTTCACGTGGTATTCCACGCCTACGTCGTGCGATTTCGCGCTGGTATCGCGACCGCTACGACATTGAAATTGACCCTGAAAGCGAAGCGATTGTCACCATTGGTTCCAAAGAAGGGCTGGCACACCTGATGCTGGCAACGCTCGACCACGGCGACACGGTGCTGGTGCCGAACCCGAGTTACCCGATTCATATCTACGGCGCGGTCATTGCCGGTGCGCAGGTGCGGTCGGTTCCGCTGGTGGAAGGCGTTGATTTCTTTAACGAACTGGAACGCGCGATTCGTGAAAGTTACCCGAAGCCGAAGATGATGATTTTAGGCTTCCCCTCCAACCCGACCGCGCAGTGCGTGGAGCTGGAGTTCTTTGAGAAAGTGGTGGCGCTGGCCAAACGCTACGATGTGCTGGTGGTTCATGACCTGGCCTATGCCGATATTGTCTACGATGGCTGGAAAGCGCCGTCGATTATGCAGGTTCCGGGCGCGCGCGATGTGGCGGTAGAGTTCTTCACGTTGTCGAAAAGCTACAATATGGCTGGCTGGCGTATCGGCTTTATGGTCGGTAATAAAACCTTGGTTAACGCATTGGCGCGGATTAAAAGCTACCACGATTACGGCACGTTTACACCGTTGCAGGTTGCGGCAATTGCGGCGCTGGAAGGGGATCAGCAGTGCGTGCGCGATATTGCTGCGCAGTATAAGCGCCGTCGCGATGTGTTAGTCAAAGGGCTGCACGAAGCGGGCTGGATGGTTGAAATGCCGAAAGCATCAATGTATGTGTGGGCCAAAATCCCGGAACAGTACGCTGCGATGGGTTCGCTGGAGTTTGCCAAAAAGCTGTTGCAGGAAGCGAAAGTGTGCGTCTCGCCGGGCATCGGCTTTGGTGATTACGGCGATACTCATGTGCGTTTCGCGCTGATTGAAAACCGCGACCGTATCCGCCAGGCCATTCGTGGTATCAAAGCTATGTTCCGCGCCGATGGCCTGTTGCCGTCTGAACATAAATCGGCGGGCTAATTTCCCCCCCAGCGTAGAAATGCAAACAGGAGCCAAATGGCTCCTGTTTTTTTGCGTTTTTTCGACTAGATCATCAAGGCAAATGTGCCAGCAAAAACGATGACCATAAAGGAAATGCCCATAAAGAAATATTTCACGACTCATCTCTCCGCATATCTATTTTTCTACGTACTTATGAACGGTAATACTGCGAGTTGATATCAGCGCCGAAAAATCCGTGTTGTTCGTGGCTGGCATCACCTCAGAATTCTGTGCTTTTATGCTCCAGATGGCGCTAATGTACGCTTAAAGGCAGAGCGAAACAAGGGGCATTTTTTTATTAATTTTTAGTTACTTACGAGTGTCGTGATTAGGCGACACATTAATTTCATCCGGTAATAATTTTTGTTTTAGCGACGCCATTTACGGCCTTTCAACCGGCTTAAACCTTATTGATTTTAAGGTCATTTTTAGGGCGGATTCCCAAAACCCTCTGTCTTCATTGCGGCGAAAACCCGCCGGTGACTCAGCGTATTGTATTCACCGTACAAAATAGTCTGGCCACTCTATCCTTTTTACCACCACTTACCACTACACTTTCCCTTCATCTTATCGTGACCGATATCTTCGCTGAAATAATCCTGCTCAATGGGATGTGACGATTGCCTTATACGGCTTATGTTGCATCAATGTTAATGATTATCGTTTGTGATATACTATATAGCAACAGCGTTGCTGACTGAAAAGAAAGGACTTTTCGGGCACAACGACATGAAATAAGGAATAGTCGAGTGAATAACATTTTCCGTCGGGCAGCTCTGATGGCAACAGCGGCGCTGCCGCTTCTCTTTGGCAGCGCTCCGCTGCTGGCAAATACCCATAACGTGCAACAGAAACTGGCGGATTTAGAAACCCGCTCCGGTGGACGGCTCGGTGTGGCATTGATTAATACTGCGGATAACTCGCAGGTGCTTTATCGCGCAGACGAGCGGTTTGCGATGTGCAGTACCAGCAAAGTGATGGCTGCCGCAGCGGTGCTCAAGAAGAGTGAAAGCGATAAAAATCTTCTACAGCAGCGGGTGGCGATAAAGCCGTCCGACCTGGTTAACTACAACCCGATTGCCGAAAAGCATGTTAACAGCACC
>JBOFJM010000574.1:0-2345 GCA_051656825.1 Kluyvera sp. | reverse complement strand
CGTCGTGACTTCACCATCAACAGCCTTTATTACAGCGTTGCCGACTTTACCGTTCGCGATTACGTGGGCGGGATGCAGGACCTTGAAGATGGCGTGATTCGCCTGATTGGTACGCCAGAAACGCGCTACCGTGAAGACCCAGTGCGTATGCTGCGCGCGGTGCGTTTTGCCGCGAAGCTGGATATGCGCATCAGCCCAGAAACGGCTGAGCCGATTCCTCGTCTGGCCACGTTAATGAATGACGTGCCGCCTGCGCGTCTGTTCGAAGAAGCGCTTAACCTGCTGCAAGCGGGCTATGGTTTTGAAACCTATAAACTGCTGCGCGAATACAACCTGTTCCAGCCGCTGTTCCCGACTATCACCCGCTACTTTACTGAAGACGGCGATAGCCCAATGGAGCGCATCATTGAGCAGGTACTGAAGAACACCGATAACCGCATTCGTAACGACATGCGCGTTAACCCGGCGTTCCTGTTCGCGGCAATGTTCTGGTATCCCCTGCTGGAAATGGCGCAGAAAATCGCCCAGGAAAGCGGCCTGGTCTATCACGATGCTTTCGCGCTGGCGATGAACGATGTGCTGGACGAAGCCTGCCGTTCACTGGCGATCCCCAAACGCATTACGTCTCTGGTTCGTGATATTTGGCAGCTACAGCTACGCATGTCTCGCCGCCAGGGCAAACGCGCCTGGAAGCTGATGGAGCATCCGAAATTCCGCGCCGCTTATGACCTGCTGGCGCTGCGCGCCGAAGCAGAGCACAACAACGAATTGCAGCGTCTGACGCAGTGGTGGAGCGAGTTCCAGGTGGTTGCGCCACCGGCACAAAAAGAGATGCTTAACGCTCTGGGTGACGAGCCGGATGCCCGTCGTCGCCATCGCCGTCCACGCAAACGCGCTCCGCGTCGCGAGGGCAGCGCGTGACAGTTGCTTATATCGCCATCGGCAGTAATCTGGCTTCTCCTCTGGAGCAGGTCAATGCTGCCGTACAGGCGTTAGGCGCTATTCCACACAGCCGCATTGTCGCTATTTCCTCGTTTTACCGCACTCCGCCACTTGGCCCCCAGGATCAGCCAGACTACCTCAACGCCGCCGTGGCGCTGGATACCGAGCTTGAGCCTGAAGCCTTGCTCGACCACACACAGCGCATCGAGCAACAGCAAGGCCGAGTGCGTAAAGCGGAACGCTGGGGTCCACGCACGCTGGATTTAGACATTATGCTGTTCGGCGAGCAGGTCATTCATACTCCACGCCTGACGGTTCCGCATTACGACATGAAGAACCGGGGTTTTATGCTGCTTCCCCTGTTTGAGATTGCGCCTGAACTGCGCTTCCCTGATGGGCAGTCGTTGCAAGCCCTGCTCAATAGCCACCCATTCCCACCGCTTTCCCGCTGGTAAGTCCTTTCTCTTTTCATCCTGAATACGCCCGCCCCCGTCAGTTTCATTTTTCTCTCTGCAAAATCGTTGCCCGCAGTCAGGACACTGCTAGAATGCCGATAATTGTACTTTAGCCATCAGGAAACGTTATGAAACCAACGACTATTTCCCAGTTGCAGAAATGCAAACAGGAGAAGAAACGCTTCGCGACCATCACGGCCTACGATTACAGCTTCGCTAAACTGTTTGCAGATGTGGGCATCAACGTGATGCTGGTTGGCGATTCGCTGGGCATGACGGTACAAGGCCACGACTCTACCCTGCCGGTTACCGTTGAAGACATTGCCTACCACACTCGTGCGGTACGCCGTGGCGCACCAAACTGCCTGCTGCTTTCCGACCTGCCTTTTATGGCTTACGCCACGCCAGAGCAGGCGTTTGAAAACGCCGCCGTAGTCATGCGCGCAGGCGCAAACATGGTCAAAATTGAAGGCGGCGCCTGGCTGGTGGATACCGTGAAAATGCTCACCGATCGCGCTGTGCCAGTGTGTGGCCATCTGGGGCTGACGCCGCAGTCGGTTAATATTTTCGGTGGTTATAAAGTGCAGGGTCGCGGCGACGCCGGGCAACAACTGCTGGACGATGCCTTAGCGCTACAGGCCGCAGGCGCGCAGCTACTGGTGCTGGAATGTGTGCCGGTTGAGCTGGCAAAACGCGTAACCGACGCCTTATCGATTCCGGTGATTGGCATTGGTGCTGGTAATGTCACCGACGGGCAGATTTTGGTCATGCATGACGCATTCGGCATTACCGGCGGTCATATCCCTAAATTTGCCAAAAATTTCCTCAGTACCGCAGGCGACATGCGCGCCGCAGTACAGCAGTATATGGCTGAAGTCGAGTCCGGCGTTTATCCGGGCGAAGAACACAGTTTCCATTAATTTCTCTGACCGTATGTAAGCCTGATAA
>JBOFJM010000573.1:0-2607 GCA_051656825.1 Kluyvera sp. | reverse complement strand
CCACGACCGGTTTGCCCGCCGCTTTAGCCGCAGCCAGTTCTTCGCGGATAACTTCCGAAGCACTGACGCTACCACCAGGGCTGTTGACGCGCAGGACAATGGCTTTCACTTTCGGGTCAAGACGCGCATCGCGAATCTGGGCTGCCGTGGTGTCGCCGCCGACGTTACCTGGGGTTTCCTCACCGTCCATAATGGCACCGTTTGCAAACACCACGGCAATGCTCGCGCCGGTATCTGGCGGAGTTTTCACCACGTAATCATACATGCTGACTGCGCGATAGTTGTTGTCGGCTTTGCTCCAGCCAAACTGTTTGGTCAGCGCTTTTTCGATATCGGCGCTAGAGGCGAGGGCATCGACCAGCTTGTTATCGAGCGCATATTTCGCAGTGTCGCCGTCAGTTTTGCGCAGGCCATCCAGCAACCCTTGTGCGCCAGGGGATACCTGTTGCGCGGTAATCTGGCGGTTGGCGGCAATGGTGTTGAGATAGTTTTGCCACAGCTCGCCAATCCAGCGGCTGTCGGCTTCACGAGCGGCCTGTGACATATCATCGCGAAGAAACGGCTCTACCGCCGATTTATACGTCCCGACGCGGAAAACATGCGTTGAAACCTTCAGCTTGTCGAGCAGTGACTTGTAGTACAGGCCATTGGTCGCGAAACCGTGCAGGTCAACCACGCCCTGCGGCGACAGCCAAATTTTATTGGCGAAGCTGGCAAGATAGTATTGACCCTGGCTATAACTAGCGCCGACCGCGTAGACCGGTTTACCGCTGTCGCGGAATTCGCGCAGCGCTTTGCCGATATACTGCATGGAAGGCTGATCGCCACCGGCGAAGTTTTTCAGATCCAACACAATACCGGTGATATTACGGTCATCTTTCGCCTGGCGAATTGTCTGCACAATATCAAACAGCGAGTTCTCTTGTAGCCTATCGGAGCTGGAGCCAAAAATCTGGCGACCAATCACCCCAAGTTTGCTGCTGGCAGACGGTTTATCTACCACGACGCCGCTGATATCCATCAACAATGCGCCTCGGCTGCTGTGTTCGCTGGTGCTGCTGCTAAGCTGCGCCCAGATACCGATCCCCACCAACACCAGTAAAATAAAGAACAGGTTTAATACCAATTCGCGGACGAGATTCAGTAATCGCCACGTCCATTTAAAAAATCCGCCAATGAAGCGCCATACGGTTCGCATGTATTCTCCCTGCTAAACGAAAAAAAGGTTCACCTACATGGTGAAACATCTGGCTATCCTAAATAGACCGTCGCCGCTTGTCAGCAGGAATCGCCTGCGGTGCTGTAACAAAATTCCTGTGCATGTTAATTTTATGAAAAATAACAGCAGAGGAGTTACTCAAATGGATGCACTTGACTTATTACTGAATCGCCGTAGCGCCTCCCGTCTGGCAGAACCCGCGCCCGCAGGCGATGCCCTGCAAAACATCCTGCGCGCCGGGATGCGCGCGCCAGACCACGGCACGCTGCAACCGTGGCAATTTATTATTGTAGAAGGTGATGGGCGCGAACGTTTTAGCCAATTACTGGAGCAGGGCGCGAAAGCGGCTCAAAGTGATGAAAAAGCCGTTGAGAAAGCGCGTAACGCGCCATTCCGCGCGCCGCTGATTATCGCGGTCATTGCTAAATGCCAGGCGCACCCGAAAGTGCCGGTATGGGAGCAAGAAATGTCGGCAGGATGTGCGGTGATGGCGATGCAAATGGCGGCAGCAGCGCAAGGCTTTAACGGTATCTGGCGCAGTGGCGCACTGACCGAAAGCCCGATTGTGCGTGAAGGATTAGGCTGCGGCGAGTTGGATAAAATCGTCGGCTTCCTGTATTTGGGGACTCCGCAATTGAAAGCGTCAACCACCATCGCCGCCCCAGATACGGCTCCGTTCGTACGTTATCTCTGAAAAAACGCGATGATTGTCTGGATTATAGGCAACCGCTGCGTAATTCAGACACTCATACTTATCACCGCTGTGTTCTGGCGTTACCATACACAATCTACGTATATGCCAAAGCAATGACAGGAGTTGTCCATGAGCGAGCAGGCCATTCGTTTAACGCAGTACAGCCACGGAGCCGGTTGCGGTTGTAAAATTTCCCCGAAGGTGCTGGAAACCATCCTGCACAGCGAGCAGACGAAGTTTATCGACCCCAACCTGCTTGTCGGCAACGAAACTCGCGACGATGCCGCCGTTTACGACCTGGGTAATGGTACCTCGGTCATCAGCACCACCGATTTCTTTATGCCGATTGTCGATAATCCGTTCGACTTTGGTCGCATTGCGGCAACCAACGCCATCAGCGATATTTTCGCGATGGGCGGCAAACCGATTATGGCGATTGCGATCCTCGGTTGGCCTATCAACAAACTGGCCCCGGAAATTGCTCGTCAGGTGACCGAAGGCGGTCGCTTTGCGTGTAAACAAGCGGGTATCGCGCTGGCGGGTGGACATTCAATTGATGCACCAGAGCCGATTTTTGGCCTGGCGGTGACGGGTATTGTGCCAACCGAGCGCGTGAAGAAAAACAGCACCGCGCAGGCGGGTTGCAAGCTGTTCCTGACCAAACCGTTGGGGATTGGCGTGTTAACTACGGCGG
>JBOFJM010000572.1:0-6237 GCA_051656825.1 Kluyvera sp. | reverse complement strand
GCCAAGCCCGATGGAAATCGTGCTAATGGCGGCCGGTGGTTGTAGCGCAATTGACGTGGTGTCTATTCTGCAAAAAGGCCGCTATGACGTTTCTGACTGCGAAGTGAAGCTCACTTCCGAACGCCGCGAAGAAGCACCGCGCCTGTTCACGCACATCAACCTGCACTTCATTGTGAGCGGCAAAGAGTTGAAAGACGCGGCTGTTGCACGCGCGGTTGACCTGTCGGCGGAGAAATACTGCTCAGTGGCGTTGATGCTGGGTAAAGCTGTCAACATCACGCACTCATACGAAGTGATTGAAGGCTGATATCCGTGATTGCCCGGCGGCGTCCTGCCTATCGGGCAATCGTGATGATTCAGGCGTTGTTCTTTTCTTCCATTAACCGCTGTACCAGCGGCATCATAATCAACTCCATCGCCAGCCCCATCTTGCCGCCGGGAACGACCAGCGTATTCATATGCGAGATAAACGAGCCTTGCAGCATCGCCAGCAGCCACGGGTAGTCAATCCCTTCCAGGTTGCGGAAGTGAATGACCACAAAACTCTCATCCAGTGATGGAATGCTTTTCGCAGCAAACGGGTTAGAGGTATCGACCGTTGGCACTCGCTGGAAGTTGATATGAGTGCGCGAGAACTGCGGAGTAATGTAGTTGATGTAGTCTTCCATTGAGCGCACTACGGAGTCCATCACCGCCTCACGTGAATGCCCACGCTCGCTGGTGTCGCGAATCATCTTCTGAATCCACTCCAGGTTGACGATAGGCACTACGCCAACCAGCAAATCAACATGACGTGCGACGTCATGCTGTGGCGTCACCACGCCGCCGTGCAGCCCTTCATAGAACAGGACATCGGTGGGTTCCGGCAATGGCTGCCAGGGGGTGAACGTCCCCGGTACTTGATTCCACGGTACGGCTTCATCGTAGGTATGCAGATATTTACGCGACTGCCCTTTACCGCTCAGGCCGTAATCTCGAAAGGTTTGTTCAAGCAGGCCGAAGTCATTGGCGTCCGGGCCGAAATAGCTGATATGACGGCCCAGATCACGAGCCTTACGAATGGCCATATCCATTTCTGGGCGGGTGTAACGATGGAAACTGTCGCCTTCAACTTCCGCTGAACGCAGGTTGAGCTGGGCAAATATTTTACGAAAGGCCAGGCTGGTGGTGGTGGTTCCCGCTCCGCTGGAGCCGGTAACAGCAATAACTGGATGTTTGGCAGACATGCGAATAACTCCCTGAACAGGCGACAGAACGCGAAAGCGCCTGCTGTCACCCGTCGTTATCGTTAACCGCGAAATTGGTTGCGGGGCATGATGTTGACCGTCTCGTGAAGTTCAGACCACACCAGCACCGCCTCGCCGCTTTTTAATTGCTCTTTAACATCGGCGACCTTTTGCGCAAGTGAGCGTTCATATTCACCATAATCGGTGCCTTCGCGCAAGACAAAGCTTTCCACGAGATTGTCGAGGGTTTCAGCCGGAATTTCTTGCCAGGGAATAATCATACTTTGCCTCCGAGCCTTGACATTAGCCACGCAGGGATGCGTTTTTCCAACCACATCTCTGGGTGGAACAGTGTGCCACCGATAAACCCGACGTGGCCGCCGTGCTCCGTCAGTTGGTACTCCACGTTCTCCGGTAGCTCTTCCTGCGCGGGAATAGAGTGGTGATCCATAAATGGATCGTCTTTCGCATGAATGATCAGCGTCGGTTTGGTGATTTTGCTCAACGTCGGCATTGCACTGCACTGGCGATAGTAGTCGATGGCATCGGCAAAGCCGTGAATCTTCGAGGTGATCGAATCATCAAATTCACGGATGTGACGCATACTTTTCAACTGGCGCAGATCCACCGGTAGCGAGCCTGGATAAGCCTTGAGCTTGCGCGCGGCGTTGCCTTTCAGCAGGTTTAACAGATAGCGCTGGTAAACCCGCGAGAAGCCTTTGTCCATGTGGTAGCTACAGGCTTCGAGCATAAACGGCGCGGAGACAATCACTGCCGCATCAACCGGAATATCGTCACCTTCTTTTGCCAGCAGGCAGGCCAGCATGTTGCCGCCGAGCGAATAGCCAACCGCTGCGGTTGGCGCGTCACCCATTTCCCGCTGTAGCCAGCGTAAAAACCATGTGCCGTCTTCCGTTTCGCCCGAATGGTAAATTCGGTTCAGACGATTAGGTTCACCGCTACAGCCGCGAAAATGCATCACTACGCCCAGCCAACCCTGCTGCCTGGCGGCGTTAATCAGGCCGTGCGCATAAGGACTGTGCAGACTGCCTTCCAGGCCATGAAACACCACCAGACGCGGTTTATGGCGCGCGCCAGCCGGGTCTTCACTCCACGCTAAATCAACGAAATCACCGTCTGGCAACTCAAGGCGTTGCCAGTGTGGGGTAAATTGCAGCTTTCGGCGAATCAGGCGTGGCAGCATCGTCTGAAGATGACAATTGCTGACGCCGCGCATTGGTACGAAGTCGTCGCTGCTTTGGGTGTCGATGTTGAAGTCGTGGTGGGTTGTTTCAGTCATAAATATGCGATGTGTCCAGTAATCTGCCGCCTACTATACCGCCACTTTGCCATCGTGTTTAAGAAAATGAGGCGTCGGTAGCCGTTTTTCTCCCGCCTGAATCAGATCCCTATCACAAATTGTTACTTCAATTATTACTCTTAGGCTAATGATTAGCGCCTACGCTTAATTGATGACTTTCTCACCAGGGCGCACACTCTTTCTGGTGTTAAGCAATCAAAATGATTCGCTGAATCAGGAGGTTAATAATGTTATCTGGGCAAACGCCAGCACGAGTCTGGAACACCCGTCGCAGCGAAAAACAGCGGCGTCTGGCTTCTGTTCCGGTGCAGGGCAAGGTGCTGCCGACCGCAGACCTGACCGCAATGCTGGAAAAACTGATCGCCTCAGGCGATCGCGTGGTTTTGGAAGGGAATAACCAGAAGCAGGCAGATTTCCTGTCTCGTATGCTGGCTGAGGTTAACCCGCAGATTGTGCACGACCTGCATATGATTATGCCAAGCGTCGGGCGTAGCGAGCATCTGGATATCTTTGAAAAAGGTATCGCCCGTAAACTGGATTTCTCCTTCTCCGGCACTCAAAGCCTGCGTATCTCGCAACTGCTGGAAGATGGCTTGCTGGAAATCGGCGCGATTCACACCTACATCGAACTTTACTCCCGCCTGTACGTTGACCTGGCCCCGAATGTGGCGCTGATTGCCGGTTATAAAGCTGACCGCAAAGGCAACCTGTATACCGGGCCGAGTACCGAAGATACCCCAGCGCTGGTGGAAGCCGCCGCATTCCATGACGGCATTGTTATCGCACAGGTTAACGAACTGGTGGACGACGAATGCGACCTGCCGCGTGTTGATATCCCAGGTTCATGGATTGATTACGTGGTGGTGGCTGACAAACCGTTCTTTATTGAACCGTTGTTCACCCGCGACCCACGTCTGATTAAACAAGAACATATCCTGATGGCGATGATGGCGATTAAAGGCATCTACGCGGAGCATCAGGTGCAGTCGCTAAACCACGGTATCGGCTTTAACACTGCGGCGATTGAACTGCTGCTGCCAACCTACGGTGAGCAACTCGGCCTGCGCGGCAAAATCTGTAAACACTGGACGCTGAACCCGCATCCAACGCTTATCCCGGCAATTGAAAGCGGTTGGGTGGAAAGCGTGCACTGCTTCGGCGGCGAACTGGGGATGGAAGAGTATATCCGTGCCCGTCCTGATGTGTTCTTTACCGGCGCTGATGGCTCGATGCGTTCTAACCGCGCCTTCTGCCAGCTGGCAGGGCAGTATGCGGTTGATATGTTTATCGGCTCGACCTTACAGGTTGATGGCCTGGCGAACTCCTCCACGGTAACGCGTGGTCGCCTGTCTGGTTTTGGTGGCGCGCCAAATATGGGGCATGACCCGCATGGCCGCCGTCACGCCACTCCGGCCTGGCTGAACATGATTACCGAGCCAGACCCGATGCAGCGCGGTAAAAAACTGGTGGTGCAGATGGTCGAAACCTTCCAGGCCGGTGTTAAGCCTACCTTCGTAGAAAAACTGGATGCCGTCGAGGTAGCGAAAGCCTCTGGTATGCCGCTGGCTCCGGTGATGATTTATGGCGATGACGTGACCCACGTCCTCACCGAAGAAGGGATTGCCTGCCTCTACCGTGCAGAAAGCCTGGAAGAACGTCGGGCGATGGTGGCGGCGGTTGCCGGTATTACCGATATCGGCCTGGGCGTGGATGCCAAACGCGTTGCGGCGCTGCGAAGCAGCGGCAAAGTGGTTTACCCGGAAGACATGGGCATTCGCCGTACTGATGCCACCCGTTCTCTGCTGGCGGCGGGTAGCGTTGCCGACCTGGTGGAATGGTCTGGCGGTCTTTATAACCCACCTGCGAAATTCCGGAGCTGGTAATGAAACTTCTGCCCCAGATTCAGGTTGAAGGCGGTGCCGAATGGCTGGCGCGAACCGCCACGCAGTGTCTGATTGACGAAGCACGATTAAGCCCGAAACCCGGTCTGGTGGACAGTCGGGGGAGCGGCGCGCATCACGATTTATCGCTCGCGCTAATGGAGCGCTCGGCGCACAGCCTAACCCCCACGTTTCAGGCGCTGGCGCAACAAAGCTGGCAACGTCCGGCGGACATTGCGCTCAGACAAACCATTGGCCGATTGGGCCGCGAAGGTGAGCAACAGATGATGGCGGCAACCGACGGCGTGAACACTCACCGTGGCGCGATTTGGGCGCTGGGATTACTGGTGAGCGCCGTGGCGATGCAGGGCGGAACGGGCAATGCGCAGCAGGTGGCGACGACCGCCGCTGAACTGGCGAAATTGCCCGATGACGCCGCGCCGAAAGTTTTCAGTAAGGGGCTTCGGGCTACGCATCGTTATCAGGTACCGGGCGCGCGGGAAGAAGCGCAGCAGGCGTTTCCGCACATTATGCAGCGTGCGCTGCCGCAGCTTCGGCTCAGCCGGTTGAACGGCAGCGGCGAAACGCACGCAAGGCTCGACGCACTGATGGCGATTATGACTTCGCTGACCGACACCTGCGTGTTGTCGCGCGCGGGCATGGAGGGGTTAGACGCCATGCAAGATGGCGCGCGCGCCGTACTGCGCGCCGGAGGCAGTGCGCACCCCGCAGGCCAGCAAGCGTTGGCACAGCTAGACCAGCACATGCTGGCGCTGAATGCCTCGCCGGGCGGTGCGGCAGATTTGCTCGCCGCCACGCTGTTTCTCGACCGCATTGAGTCGCCGTATTTAAAGCATTAAGAGGATGTTATGGAACACATTACGTTAACCGTACCGGCCAGCCGCACCTTAAGCGGCAAAGCGCTGGCAGGCGTTGTTGGCTCCGGGGATATGGAGGTGTTATTCACCGCCGACCAGAGCCAGACGTTAACCATTGATATCACCACTTCCGTCGATAACAGCCGTAGCCGTTGGGAAGCGCTGTTCAACCGCCTGCAAACGGTCAGCAGCCTGCCTGCCGGGACGTTGACTATCCACGATTTTGGCGCAACGCCCGGCGTGGCACGCATTCGTATCGAACAGGTTTTTGAAGAGGTGAGCTATGCGTGATGACCGCAGTTTTATCGAATTAAAAGCACGCCAACGTGCGCACGCGCTGCTGGATGAAGGCAGCTACCGCGAACTGCTCGACCCGTTTGAAGGCGTGATGTCACCGTGGCTGGGCGCGCAGGGCATTGTCCCGCAGGCCGACGATGGCATGGTGGTCGCGAAAGGGACTATCAACGGCAAACCGGCGGTAGTTGTAGCGATTGAAGGCGCATTCCAGGGCGGCAGTATGGGCGAAGTGTCCGGTGCCAAAATGGCGGCGGCGCTGGAGCTGGCGGCGGAAGATAACCGCAACGGCATCCCAACACAGGCGGTGCTGTGCCTGGAAACCGGCGGCGTGCGTCTGCAAGAGGCGAACCTGGGCCTGGCGGCGATTGCCGATATTCACGCGGCGATTGTTGACCTGCGTCGCTACACGCCGGTCGTCGGGATTGTTGCCGGTACGGTCGGTTGCTTTGGCGGGATGTCTATCGCGGCGGCGCTGTGTAGCTACCTGATTGTTACCCGTGAAGCGCGTCTGGGCCTGAACGGCCCGCAGGTTATTGAACAGGAAGCGGGCATTGAGGAGTACGACTCTCGCGACCGTCCGTTTATCTGGAGCATGACCGGTGGAGAAGTGCGTTATCAAAGCGGGTTGGTGGATG
>JBOFJM010000571.1:0-7471 GCA_051656825.1 Kluyvera sp. | reverse complement strand
CAGCACGTCTTCCTGAGTCCCGATTGGGAAACCGCCAATACCTTCGTAACGCCCTTTCACCAGCAGCAAACGGTCGTTTTCGATTTCGAGGTTAACGGTCACATCCGGGTTGGTCAGCTTCACGCGCGCGGTTTCGATGTGCTGGTTCAAGCCACCGCCAACGTAGCGCTCAACGTCAATAGAGGTAAACTCATGTTTGCCACGGCGTTTTACGCGCACGCAGAAGGTTTTGCCTTCCAGCGTTTCACGCCACAGCGGCAGAGTCTGCTCGAAGATATCGTGCAGTGAGGTAAACGGCACATCTTCTACTTCCAGAATATGGTGAATACCCGGAATGCGCGTCAGCGCGTCGCGGATTACCAGACGCTGGTCTTCATCTTTAGCGCGAACTTCGATGTTATCCCAGTGACGAACGACAGCGAGCGATTCATCATACTGTTTAAGAACGTTACGAATGTTCCCGGTTAAAATTTTAATAAAGCGCAAACGCACAGATTGGCTTTTGATGGTGATTTCCGGGAACAATTTAATGATAAACTTCATGGCGGCAATGGTTCGTTGGCAAGCCCGGCGGGCTTTGAGGAAAAAAGTGTATCGCAGAGTACCGTTCATACTGAAGGCATCTGCGGCCAGGACGCGGAGTATACATCATCCCGCTTACCATTGCGTGTTATTTGCTTCACACCAAGACTCCGTTACCATAGACGCAGTCGCGACATCACAAGAGCCAAACATTCACTATGCCAAAGAAAAACGAAGCCCCAGCCAGTTTTGAAACCGCGTTAACCGAGCTGGAACAGATAGTTAATCGTCTGGAAAGCGGTGCTCTGCCACTGGAAGAGGCATTGAGCGAATTTGAGCGTGGCGTGCAGTTAGCGCGTCAGGGGCAGGCAAAACTGCAACAAGCTGAACAGCGCGTGCAAATTCTGTTGGCCGATAACGAAGATTCTCCCTTAACCCCTTTCACGCCGGACGCCGATTAAATGGATTTTTCGCAACAGTTGAATGCTTGTGTTGAACAGGCAAATGACGCGCTGCGCCGTTTTATCGCTCCGCTGCCGTTTCAGAACACTCCTCTGGTTGACGCCATGCAGTATGGCGCATTATTAGGAGGTAAACGCCTGCGCCCGTTCCTGGTGTATGCCACAGGCCAGATGTTTGGCGTGAGCAATACCACGCTCGATGCCCCAGCCGCCGCCGTTGAGTGCATTCATGCTTATTCGCTGATGCATGACGATTTACCGGCGATGGATGATGACGATTTACGTCGCGGCCAGCCGACCTGCCATATTAAATTTGGCGAGGCGAACGCGATTCTGGCCGGTGACGCGCTACAAACGCTGGCGTTTTCTATACTCAGTGATGCACCGATGGCGGAAGTCTCTGACCGCGACCGTCTGGCGATGCTCTCCGAGCTGGCGAGCGCCAGCGGTGTGGCAGGCATGTGCGGCGGTCAGGCGCTGGATCTGGAAGCCGAAGGCAAGCAGGTCAACCTGGCTATGCTTGAGCGCATTCACCGCCATAAAACCGGTGCGTTAATCCGCGCCGCCGTGCGTCTTGGGGCGCTAAGCGCCGGAGAACAAGGGCGTAACGCTCTGCCGCTGCTGGACAGCTACGCCGAA
Organism: Kluyvera sp.; assembly: GCA_051656825.1. Taxonomy (GTDB): domain Bacteria; phylum Pseudomonadota; class Gammaproteobacteria; order Enterobacterales; family Enterobacteriaceae; genus Kluyvera. The sequence continues at coordinate 5,849 of JBOFJM010000571.1, read as the reverse complement.
AGCATCGGTCTGGCGTTCCAGGTTCAGGATGACATTCTGGATGTGGTGGGCGATACTGCGACCCTCGGAAAGCGCCAGGGTGCCGACCAGCAACTCGGCAAGAGCACCTATCCGGCATTACTGGGCCTTGAGCAAGCCCGGAAAAAAGCCAGTGACCTTATTGCAGATGCCCGCCAGTCGTTAGCTCAACTGGCCGCACAGTCACTGGATACCACAGCACTGGAAGCGCTGGCGAACTACGTCATCCTGCGCGACAAATAAACAATAAATGAGTCTCAGATGAGTTTTGATATTGCCAAATACCCGACCCTGGCGTTGGTCGATTCCACTCAGGAATTGCGCCTGTTGCCAAAAGAGAGCCTGCCGAAGCTATGTGACGAGCTACGCCGTTACCTGCTCGACAGCGTGAGCCGTTCCAGCGGACACTTTGCCTCCGGGCTTGGCACGGTGGAGCTCACCGTGGCGCTGCACTACGTCTATAACACACCGTTCGACCAGCTTATCTGGGACGTTGGTCACCAAGCCTATCCGCATAAAATTCTGACCGGTCGTCGCGACAAAATTGGCACCATTCGTCAGAAAGGCGGGCTGCATCCGTTCCCGTGGCGCGGTGAAAGCGAATTCGACGTGCTGAGCGTCGGCCACTCGTCCACCTCGATTTCCGCCGGGATTGGTATTGCCGTTGCCGCCGAAAAAGAGAACAAACAGCGCCGTACCGTGTGCGTGATTGGCGATGGCGCGATTACCGCCGGTATGGCATTTGAAGCCATGAACCACGCCGGGGATATCAAACCCGATATGTTGGTGGTGCTGAACGACAATGAAATGTCGATTTCCGAGAACGTTGGCGCGCTGAATAATCATCTGGCGCAACTGCTTTCTGGCAAGCTGTACTCCTCGCTGCGCGAAGGCGGCAAGAAAGTGTTCTCCGGTGTTCCACCGATTAAAGAGTTGCTCAAACGCACCGAAGAACATATCAAAGGGATGGTCGTTCCCGGTACGCTGTTTGAGGAGCTGGGCTTCAACTACATTGGGCCGGTTGACGGGCACGATGTGCTGGGTCTTATCACTACGCTTAAGAATATGCGTGACCTGAAAGGCCCGCAGTTCCTGCACATTATGACCAAAAAAGGCCGGGGCTATGAACCGGCTGAGAAAGACCCGATCACGTTCCACGCAGTGCCAAAATTCGACCCGACCAGCGGCAAGCTGCCGAAAAGCAGCGGCGGCCTGCCAACCTATTCGAAAATCTTTGGCGACTGGCTGTGTGAAACCGCCGCCAAAGACAGCAAATTAATGGCGGTAACGCCTGCCATGCGCGAAGGCTCTGGCATGGTAGAGTTTTCGAAAAAATATCCCGATCAGTATTTCGATGTCGCGATTGCCGAACAACATGCGGTGACCTTTGCCGCTGGGCTGGCTATTGGTGGTAACAAGCCGGTGGTGGCGATTTACTCCACCTTCCTGCAACGCGCCTACGACCAGGTTATCCACGATGTGGCTATTCAGAAGCTGCCGGTACTGTTCGCCATTGACCGTGCGGGCATTGTCGGTGCTGATGGGCAGACGCATCAGGGAGCGTTTGATCTCTCGTTCCTGCGTTGCATCCCTGAGATGGTCATCATGACGCCAAGCGATGAAAACGAGTGCCGTCAGATGCTGTACACCGGCTATCACTATGCCGACGGCCCCAGTGCGGTGCGCTATCCGCGCGGCTGCGGTACGGGTGCAGAGCTTCAGCCATTAGAAGCACTGCCATTGGGCAAAGGGGTGGTGAAACGCGAAGGCGAAAAACTGGCTATCCTTAACTTCGGTACACTGCTGGCGGAAGCCGAAATTGTCGCCGAAAAACTCAACGCGACGCTGGTCGATATGCGTTTTGTGAAGCCGCTGGATGAAAGCCTGATTATTGAACTGGCTGGACGTCATGAATCGCTGGTCACACTGGAAGAAAACGCCATTATGGGCGGCGCGGGTAGCGGTGTGAACGAAGTGCTGATGGCGCATCGTAAAGCCGTTCCGGTGCTCAATCTTGGCCTGCCTGATTTCTTCATTCCACAAGGAACACAGGAAGAGGCGCGCGCCGAACTGGGCCTCGATGCTACCGGCATTGAGGCGAAGATCGCGAACTGGCTGGCCTAACCTCTCTATCCGCTCCTGCTATGCTTAAGGTTATCAGTGACCAGAAGCAGGAGCGGAACCGTGCAATACACTCATTTAGGACACACCAACCTTCGGGTTTCCCGTCTTTGCCTGGGCTGCATGACCTTTGGCGAGCCGGATCGGGGTAACCACGCCTGGACGCTGCCGGAAGACAGCAGCCGACCGATAATCCAACGTGCGCTGGAAGGCGGCATCAACTTTTTCGACACTGCCAACAGCTACTCTGACGGCAGCAGTGAGGAGATTGTGGGCCGTGCACTGCGTGACTTCGCCCGCCGGGAAGAGGTGGTGGTTGCCACCAAGGTTTACCATCAAGTTGGCGACCTGCAAGAAGGACTTTCCCACACGCAAATCCTGCGTTCTATTGACGATAGCCTCCGCCGTTTAGGGATGGATTACGTAGACCTGCTGCAAATTCACCGCTGGGACTATCGCACGCCAATAGAAGAGACGCTGGAAGCGCTAGATGAGGTGGTGAAATCGGGTAAGGCGCGCTTTATTGGCGCTTCGTCGATGCACGCTCGACAGTTTGCCCACGCGCTGGCGCTGCAAAAAGCCAATGGCTGGACGCCATTTGTCACCATGCAGGATCACTATAATTTGATCTATCGCGAAGAAGAGCGCGATATGCTGCCGCTGTGCGCTCAGGAAGGGGTGGCGGTGATCCCGTGGAGCCCGCTGGCACGCGGGCGTCTGACGCGCCCGTGGGGAGAAACGACAGCGCGGTTAGTCTCCGACGAGTTTGGCCAAACGCTGTATAACTCGACGGAAGAAAACGACGCGCAGATTGCCGATCGGCTGGCGCATGTGGCGGATGATATCGGTGCGACACGAGCGCAAACGGCGCTGGCATGGCTGCTGAGTAAACCCGGTATTACCGCGCCGATTATCGGGGCATCGCGCGAAGATCAGTTGGATGAGCTATTGAATGCGGTGGATTTGACGCTGGAGCCGGAGCAAGTCGCGGAGATGGAAACACCGTACCAGCAACACCCGGTGGTGGGGTTTAAATAACTCCACGCGGCAATACCAGAGGTAAGCCGGATAAGGCCATCCGGCTATGTGCAGCGTGTTGCCGGATGGCGGCTTTGCCTTATCCGGCCTACTGTGTGGGTCAGAGAATATAGTGCCCGACAACAAACAAAATCCCCGCCGAAATAACCCCAGCGACGATATCATCAACCATAATTCCCATTCCGCCGTGGACATTGCGGTCAAACCAACGGATTGGCCACGGTTTCCACATATCAAAAATACGGAACACCACAAAACCGGCCAGCACCCACTGCCAGGTTATCACCGGAATCGCCATGAGCGTTATCCACATGCCGATAAACTCATCCCACACGATGCTGCCGTGGTCATGAGTGCCCATATCTCGCGCCGTCCGCCGACAGATATACACGCCGATACAGATGCCAAACATCACCACCAGCGAGTACAACTGCAACGGAAGAAAAGTCAGCAGATACCAGAATGGGATAGAGGCAAGTGAACCCATCGTACCAGGAACAATCGGGCTAAGCCCGCTGCCGAAACCCGTCGCCAGCAGATGCCAGGGGTTGCGCAAATTAAGACGGCTTTTTGCGATATCGTGCTTAGCCAAAGTGATCGTACCCCTTCCAGTCCAGCGTAATCTCTTTTCCGTCCTGCATGAAGTGCAAGCCTTCAATGTCGGCGCTCATTTGCCCGATGCAGGTAAACGGTGTGCCCAATTGCCCTAAGGCCACTTCCAGCGCGCCTCGGTTCAGTTCCGGGACGGTAAAGCATAATTCATAGTCTTCGCCACCGGAAAGCGCCCAGCGGCAGGCTTGTTCTGGTGTTGCGTGGCGACGCAACGCATCGGAATAAGGCAATGCATCGAGATCGATACGCGCACCGACGCCGCTTGCTTTAATAATATGCCCAAGATCGGAAATCAACCCGTCGGAAAGATCGATAGCCGCACTGGCGAGGTCGCGTAGCGCCTGCCCTTGCAGAATCCTCGGTGTCGGGCGCAAATGACGTTGACGCAAATAGGCCGCATCTTCCGCGACATCAACCGTCAGTTGATTGAGCAATATCGCCAGCCCCGCCGCGCTATCGCCTGGCGTACCGGTTACGTAAACCCAGTCGCCCGGCTTTGCGCCATCGCGTTTCAGCGCCCGGCCCATCGGCACGTAGCCATGAATACCCAGCGTCATCGACAACGGCCCTTTAGTGGTATCGCCGCCTATCAACTGCATATCGTAATAATCAAGCTGCTCAAACAGGCTATCGCTGAACGCCGCCAGCCAGGCTTCATCGATCGTCGGCAACGTCAGCGCCAACGTCAGCCATGCGGGATCGGCTCCCATCGCGGCGAGATCGCTTACGTTAACGGCCAGTGCTTTATAGGCGAGATCCGCCGGATTGATATCAGGTAAGAAGTGAATGCCCGCGACCAGCGTGTCAGTGCTTATCGCCAGAGTCTGTTTTTCAGGAATGTTGAGTAACGCGCAGTCATCGCCGATACCGGTTTCTACATCAAGACGGGCGTTTCGTACTCGGTCAAAATAACGGGCAATCAGGGAAAACTCGCCACATGCCATGCGTTATGCCTCTGTAGAAGGATAAAACAAGGCCGGGGGGATGGCGTGTGCCACCCGCGCGCCGGCCTGGAGATTACTTTTTGCGGGGACGAATTGCAGGAGCGGCTTTATCCAGTACGCCGTTGACGAACTTGTGGCTATCTTCGGCACCGAAGGTTTTCGCCAGCTCGATAGCTTCGTTGATAGCCACTTTGTACGGCACATCATCACGCTTCGACAGCTCGAACAGCGCGATACGCAGCACTGCTTTCTCTACCTGGCCCAGCTCATCGAGCAGACGGGACAGGTAAGGTTTCATTAATCCATCGAGGTACGCGCTGTTAGTCGCTACCCCGGACAGCAGTTCACGGAAGTACACGACGTCCACATCTTTAACGTCTTGTTCCGCCAGGAACTGGTATTCAACATCAGAGATGTCGTTCTGGGACAACTGCCAGGAGTAAAGCGCCTGGACGGCACACTCACGGGCACGGCGACGAGCAGCAGGTTTCACGGATTTCCCCTTACAAAAAATCAGGCCTTGATGGCTTTCAATACATTAATCATTTCAATCGCGGTCAGTGCAGCTTCTGCACCTTTGTTACCGGCTTTTGTGCCAGCGCGTTCGATGGCTTGTTCAATACTTTCAGTAGTCAGAACACCAAAGGCTACCGGGATTCCACTGTCCTGAGCGACTTGCGCCAGGCCATTGCTTGCCCCGCCAGCAACATATTCGAAGTGCGCAGTACCGCCACGGATAACTGTACCCAGCGCAATCACCGCATCGTATTTACCGGTTTTCGCCAGCGCGTCAGCCGCCAGTGGCAGTTCATAAGCGCCTGGAACCCAAACAACGGTGATATTTTCATCTTTAACTTGACCAATGCGCTTCAGGGCGTCAATCGCACCTTCCAGCAGGCTATCATTGATAAAGTTGTTGAAACGCGCGATGGTGATGGCGACGCGAGCGTCCGGGGTAGCAACGTTAGCTTCAATAATGTTCATACTCTTCCTTTGGGTTCATTTGCCCCGCAGGGGGGCGGATTTTATCATAATATTCTGGGCGCTGCTGCTTCTAATTCAGAAAGCCTCACGCAGTCGTTAAATGCAGGCAAACATCCGGGCCTACCTGACGTA